>JAOARE010000016.1 GCA_025210695.1 Rickettsiales bacterium | reverse complement strand
GATTGTTAAAATAGATTTGAATATTTTTTTCATTTAAATACAAATCGTTGCATTCGCTAATCATATTTTGAATGTCTTCATTGAGATCCATTTCGTTGAAATCCATAATCATTTTATTGGCATTAAATTTAGATAAATCTAGTAATCCTCCTACAAGGGATGCTAAGCGTTTAGCGCTACTTGATACTTGTTGAGCTATATTAATTTTCTTGCTTTCTGAGAAGTTTTTCCAATGTTCAACTAACCCTTCAGACAGGCTTGTGAAGCCCTGAATAGGAGTTCTAATTTCATGACTCATATTATTGAGGAATTCTGTTTTAGCAGACAAAGCTTTTTCAAGCTCTAAGGTGCGAACTTTAACTTTCTTCTCAAGTTGAATATTAATATCGTCTTTAGCTTTTTGCATAAAATCATTATATATTTCTTTGTTTCTTGTAAAAATAGTTCCTAGAACAACAATCCAAAAAAACATATAAAGAAAGAGGGTAGTGTATTCATTATTAGGGAATGTTGGTAGCTCATTTCCAGAGGCATAAAATATGAGGGTTCCAAGGGCTATTCCAGATAATTGTATAATCAAAAATGAGATAGAATCTGTTAGTAGGATTAGTATCATTACCCCTATATTAAAATTTATTAACCACTCTAAAGAGAAGTTGTTTTCTAATAACATCACTATTCCTAGCGTTGGTAGAGCTATAGTAATAGTTATATACCAGTAGATAGGTAGAAATTTCTGGAGTATATTAGGCCATTTATTTTTTAATAAAAGTATGAAGCATAAGATTCCTGATAAAACTCTTAATAAAGATCCTTCGGGGATATTTGCATAAACTTCGTAAATATATGCCAATGGATAGTTAATTATCCCAAATATAGCGAAGGTGTAGTATTGTGCTCCGTATTTTTGAACTTGATTGGCAGATATTTTTATCAGTTTATTAAGTAATTTCATAGTTGTCTTTTTGGCAAAGGAACATTTTTATTTTATTAGAGTTTGTAAACGTGTCAATAATAGAGAAGCCATTATTGTTTAGTAATTTTATCATGTTGTCTGTTGTAGGTTTTCTAGATTTAACTCCTCGCAACTTCTGCCCCTCTCTTATCATTATATCACCGTAGTTATCAAAGTGAAAAGAAAAACTATTTTTAGCTATAAAGTGAGTATCAACAGTGCTATGCTCTTTTTCCCAATTAACTCCAATTCTAAAAGAATCAATATATGGTGTAAAATCAGGAATAGTTTTTGATAAGTGATGTAGGGCTCCCATTATAAATTTTATATTATGTTCTCTAGAATAAGCTAAGCCTAAAGATTCCTCATCTTGGTTTGTGTCTACTGTTAAGATAAATAAATCATCGTAATCTATTATATTGTATATCTTCTTTATAATCTGTTTTTGCTCGTTAATAGTAAAGTTTTCAAGGGTGCTTCCTAATAGAGACAGGGCTTTCTTTCCAGTTGTTTGTGTATTTACTTTTATAGGTTTTGTTTGTAATAAGTTTGCTTCTATAGTGAATATATTTAGTTGGGGAATTTTATTTGAGATGCATTTATAAACATCAGTGAGATAGTCAATAGAATGATCTATAGCATAATAATTCTTAAGATTTGGTGCGCAATTCAATATTGGAATGGTTTTATTATTAACGGCACGGCTAGACCCTGGTCCTATCTCTATTATTTCTTCAATTTCAGATAAATATTGAGAGATTTTGTGAAAATTACTCTTTATTAAAGAAACCTCATCACTAAATAGATAATAAGATGGGTTTTTCTCTAGAAGTTCATCGTAAAGGTTACCGGATGCTAGATATGCATAAGGTAGAATATCAGCTCCATGTTCAGTTGTAAAAAAATCTACATAATTGTTAAAAGTTTTTTGATCGATGGTTTGTTTAGAAAAATTCGTTTGTTTGTTGAAATTTGTATTATGTTCTTTTGCCATTATAATTTATATTAAATATTATTTCTATAATAGCGCAGATTAACAGATTAATAAATATTAATCAATATATTTTGATTTATTTACACAAGAAAATATTGTATAACAATATTTAACGGTTGTTTTACCTTGTTTTAAGGGTTTTTGTCCTTTATGGCGGTTTCAATTGCTTTAAGTACTATATCTTTTTTATATGGTTTGCTTATAAAGCTTACTATTCCCATATGATAGGCCTTTTGGATTTCAATTTGATCTGAGGTTCCACTTTGAAGAATAACAGGAATTTTAGCTAGTTTTGGATCTTTCTTTAATTTCTTCTAAAATAGTTAATCCATAGATATCTTAATAACCACTAGTTGTAAGTAAAAGTTGAAGAGTTAATTATTACCTGTTGATAAGGTATTATTTGTTATCCAGTTTAGAAAACTAGAATCTCCGTTATTAATGTTGAATGAAAGGATGCAGGGGGAGTCGTATGGATGGAGTTCTTTTACTTTGTTAAATGTAAGAATTTCTAGGTCTTTAGTAGTTTTTGCTAATATTAGAACCTCTTTACTTTGAGTTAGTTCGCCGTTCCAGTTATAGAAAGATTCTATTTTTCCTAATATATTTACGCAGGCCGCTAATTTTTCTTTTACCAATTGGCTAGCAATTTCTGATGCAGTGGATTTATCAGGGGCTGTAATATAAATAAGCCGTGGTTCCTTTGAGTTTTGCTTCATAAGTTTTTACTTCACTTTCATAAAGAAGCGATCAGAATTAAAGCTTGTTGGAAAGTCTATAAGATTTATTATAGATTTTGGATTTGAGAAAATAATCATTTCAGCTTTTCCTACTAATTTATCATGTGGAACAAATCCAATTGGGCCATTCATAAATCTACTATCAGCTGAACGATCTCTATTATCGCCCATAAAGAAGTAATGTCCTGCAGGAACTTTATATATTTCAGTGTTGTCCCAAGAATTATCATCATTTTCTTCTAATATATAATAAGAAACACCATTTGGAAGAGTTTCAATATATCTATTTAGAACTGTTCCATCATCGGGATCAGTAAAAGTTCCATCTGATTTTCTATCAACAGCCTTGCCATTGATATGTAAAATTCCAGATTTAACCTGAATTTCATCTCCTGGCATCCCTACTAAACGCTTTATATAATTAATTCCAAAAATACGATTCATAAATCCACCATAATGATCATGTTTAGGTTTAAATACTATAACGTCTCCACGCTTAGGTTTTTCAAATTCTAGAATTCTTCCCTGGATTAAAGGAGGCTCAAATATAATAGAAGTATTACTTATTCCATATTGATATTTAGAGACAAATAAATAATCTCCAATTAAGAAGTTAGGTTTCATTGATCCCGACGGAATACTATAAGGTTCAAAAATTACTGTTCTTATTATCAAGGCAATTAATATGGCCCATAATATAGACATAAAGTTTTCTGATTTGGTTTGTTTCATTTTTATTTATTCCTTTTGAATAGAGATGTGCCGGTCATTTCTATAGGCTTGGTAATGTTCATGGCTTTTAGAATGCTTGGAGCAATATCACTTAAATTACCCTTGTTCAAGGTTACTTTGTTTTTTTCTAAATCATTTGCAACCATAACTAACGGAACTGGATTTGTTGTGTGTGAAGTATGCGGTACTTTATCTTTTGTATTAAACATTTGTTCCGCATTTCCATGGTCTGCTGTTATCATTAACATTCCATCAGTTTGCTTAATTGTTTTATATAATTCATCTAGGCAAGAATCTATGGTTTCAACCGCTTTAATAGCGGCCTCCATTTTCCCTGAATGTCCAACCATGTCGGTATTGGCGTAATTTACAATAATTAAATCGTATTTTTGAGATTTAATAGCTTTGTTCAGTTCCTCAGTTATTGGATATGCAGACATTTCTGGTTGCAGGTCATAAGTATGAACGCTAGGTGATGGAACTAGAATTCTGTCTTCTCCAGGATAGTTTTCTTCTCTTCCACCATTAAAGAAAAAAGTTACATGAGCATATTTCTCTGTTTCAGCGATGCGTAATTGTTTTTTCTTATTATTACTTACAAGTTGTCCTAAGTTATTTTCAATTATTTGCTCTGGAAATAAAGATTTTAGGGTTTGGCTCAGTTCGGTTGAGTAATCAGTCATTCCAATTTGGTGACTAAGATTTAACTTCTTTTTAGAGAATTTGTTGAATGTAGTTAATAATAAACTTTGAGCTAATTGTCTAATTCTATCTGATCTAAAATTTGTAAATATTAATGAATCATTCTCTTCTATTCCCTCGTAATCATCCATTGCCGCGGGCATAACAAACTCATCATAAATATTATTTTGATATTGAGTTTCTAGATAACCTTTCCAGTTAGATATTTTAGTTCCTTGGCCTTCGGCTATAGCTTTATAAGCTAATTCGCAGCGTTCCCATCTATTATCTCTATCCATTGCATAGAATCTACCTGATATGGTAGATATTTTGATATTTTTGTTAGATAATAATTCATCTATTTGTTTTAAGAAGGTTGGTGCAGAGGAGGGGGGAGCGTCTCTACCATCTAAGAAAAGATGTAGTCTAACTTGGATATTGTTTTTGCTTAATAATTTACATAAGAAAATTATATGGTCAATATGTGAGTGAACTCCTCCATTAGAGCATAATCCAAGTAGATGGACGCATTTATTATTCTTTTTGTGGTCTTGAATTAACTGTTTTAAAGTAGGGTGATTTTCTAATAAAGAGTTATTGATTGATTGATTAATTCTTAAGAGGTCTTGAAAAATAACCCTTCCGCTGCCGATTGTCATGTGCCCAACCTCAGAGTTGCCCATTTGTCCATGGGGGAGTCCTACGTCTTCTCCCGACGTAAATAATTCAGTATGTGGAAAATTATTTAGCAAAAAATCCCAACAAGGAGTGGACGCTTGCTCTATGGCGTTATACTTATGGTTTGGGCTTTTGCTGATTCCCCAACCATCTAGAATGCATAAGACTATAGGTTTGTATTTCTTGGCCAAGTTAATATCCTAAAAGTATACGATCTACCAATTGTTTTACTGTAGGAATAAATCCATTTTTATAGAATTCATCATCTGCGAATCTATATGCATTATGACCGGAAAACATCAACTCGTTATCAACATCAGCGCCACAAGCCATATTCTGTAGGGTCTTCTGTATGCAAAAACTACGAGGATCAGCTTTTTTACCTATAGTATAATCATCATGGTCTTTCCAGTTGCTAAATTTACAGTGACTTAAGCACCCCATGCAGTTTATTTGATCTGTTAAAATATTATGAGCTTGATCTTTTGTAACAAATATTAAGGTAGAATCTGGGGTTTTCATTGCTTCATCATAGCCTTGAGCTGTCCATGTTTTTACGTTTGCCAGATCTGAGGATTCAATATATACAGGGCGCCCTCGGGGGCCTAAAGGTAGAGCAGTGTCATAATGTTCGCCTGGGCTGGTAGCATAAGATACTTGTCTTATTTCTCTACCCTGTAACTCTTTTATGAAATTATTTTCCACCGCAGAAGAATAGAATCCTGTTGGGCTGTAGCGATTAAGATAAATTTCTCCTTTTTTAAGAGTGAGTAATTTTTTCTTCCATTGGTCAGAAACAGGGCTTTCTTGAGTTAAAATAGGACGAGTGCCAAACTGGAAAGCAATTTTCCCAATTTCAGGGTTGTTAAGCCAATGTGACCACTCATTTAAATGCCAGACCCCTCCGGCCATAATAATTGGCACATTAACTAGCCCAACTTCATTCATGAATTTACGTAATTCTGCTACTCTTGGGTATGGATCCTCTGGTGCTGTAGGGTTTTCGCTGTTGGATAGGCCATTATGTCCTCCTGCAAGCCAAGGGTCTTCATATACAACTCCCCCCAATAACTCGGGAGTTTTACAATATGATCTTTTCCATAATGCTCTCATGGCGCGCATTGAAGAGACAATGGGGTAATAGTAAATGTTATGTTTTCTAGCTATATCAGCCAATCTATAAGGCATACCAGCACCGCAAGTGATACCATTAATTAAGCCTTTTGCTCCATCAAGAATGCCTTGTAAAATAGTTTCAGCTCCCCCCATTTCCCATAATATATTTATATGTATAACTCCTTGGCCTCTGGAAACTTCATGGGCTATTTGGGCTTGAGTGATGCCACCTTTTATAGATAGGTCAATTAACTCTAAGTGACGGTCTTTTCTGGTTGCTCCTTTGTATTCGTAAGGAATTCGTACATTATTTTCGTCGTAAGAAGAAGCATTAACTCCTGAGAATGTGCCTACGGCACCTGCTGCTGCAAAGGCACCTGAGGACTCTCCGCTGCTGATTGCAATACCCTTTCCCCCTTCAATAATAGGGTGAACCTCTTTGCCTGAAATTAAAACAGAATCTAATTGAAATGACATTTTGTTTCGCTATTTAAGTTGGACATATTTTTGAACATTATATTTATATTATCCCTTTAAGTATAGGAAATTTTTGTTAAAGTTGATTATTTATTTTATTTAAGGTATCGTAGACTCATATATTTTATATTCAAGAAATAAATAATATTTATTGCAGAATACTACTAACCAGAGTATTTTAGGTCTATCAAAAGTAACCCTAATTGTATGGATAAAATCATGATAAAAAAAATTTTCACTTCAATTCTTATAATTACTTTAACTCAGTTTTCTTATGCTAAGGAAAATACAAAAAAAGGTGATGAAGTTGTTGCTAATGTTAATGGTAAGCCTATTTACGAATCTTTTATTAAGCAAAAGATAGAAAAATTTATAGAGTTTAATGGCTTAGGAAGTGATCCTAATTTTAGTTATAATAGGCTTGATCCAGAGATGAAAAAAGATATCATTCAAAATGTCGTTCTGGGCGATTTAATCATAGATGAAGCTCGTAAAGCTAAAATTAACGAGACTAAAGAATACAAACAAGCAATTAAATTTACAGAGAATCAGTTAATGCAGAAGGTTTTTTTAGAAAAGACTATTAAAGATGCGATCACTGAAGATAAAATTAAAGCTGCATATGATGATATTGTAAAAGAACAGTCTAACGTTGTGGAGTATAAAGTTAGTCATATTTTAGTGCAAAAAGAAGCGGAAGCTAAAGAAGTTAAAAAGAAGCTTGATAAAGGTGCCGATTTTGTAGCCTTATCTAAAGAATATTCTATAGATAATAACAAAGATAATGGTGGTGATTTAGGTTATTTCTCTAGTGGTCAGATGGTGCAGCCATTTGAACAGGCTACGGAAAGACTGAAGGTTGGTCAGATTTCTGATCCTGTAAAAACAGACTTTGGATATCATATAATTTATCTTGTGGATAAACGTAAAATGAAGGTTCCAAGTCTGGAAGAGTTGCGCAGTAAAATAGAAGAGGAACTTTCTTCTCAGTTTGTTCAGGAATATATTACAAAATTAAAGGAATCTAATAAAGTTGAGTTCTTTTAAGTGCCCCAGTACTTATAGAATAGGATCTTTTTAGCTCCTATTTTTTGCTATTAAAGGTGAAAGAGAGTTTTATGTCTCAACAAAAAATAACTTTATATAAAAATGACTTGCCCGATAATCTAGTAATTAAAGGTGATATAGCTGTCGATACAGAAACTATGGGTTTGAACAATAAGCGTGATAGGCTTTGCTTAATACAGATATCCGATCAAAATGGTGTTGTTTATATAGTTCAGATGGAAAGAGGGGTTACAAGGGCTCCTAATCTTGAAAGGTTACTTACAAACCCAGAGACTCAAAAAATATTACATTTTGCTAGATTTGATATTGCCGTTATTTATCAATATTTAGGAATTATGATGAATAATATTTTTTGTACTAAAATTGCTTCAAAATTGACGAGAACTTATACAGATTCTCACGGACTTAAAGATATTTGTAGAGAGTTTCTTTCTGTTCAGTTATCAAAACAACAACAATCTTCTGATTGGGGAAGTGATAATTTAACGAAAGAGCAACAAAGTTATGCGGCTAGTGATGTCTTGTATTTGCATAGATTAAGAGATCACTTTAGAATGTTATTAATAAGAGAAAACAGAATAGAGCTGGCTCAGAAATGTTTTGACTTTTTACCAACTAGATCATTGTTAGATTTAGCAGGTTGGGAAAATGTTGATATTTTTGCACATAGCTAAAATATAATAAAGATATAATTTATGATAAATAATTCTAGTGAAATAAAAACTGCTCAGAAAGTTATAAATTCAGCTATAGATGGGCTGAAGGCTTTATCAAGTTGTTTAGATGATAAGTTTGATAATTTAATTAATGAAATTATTAATCACAAAGGTCGTATTATAGTTAGCGGTATGGGAAAAAGTGGTCACATTGCCAGGAAAATTGCTGCTACTTTGTCTTCTACAGGAACTACTTCTTTTTTTATTCATCCAGGTGAAGCAAGTCATGGTGATTTGGGGATGATCCAACCAGATGATATGGTATTATTATTATCAAATTCTGGTGAAACAGAAGAACTAAAAGATATAATCAATTATTGTAAGCGATTTCATATCTTTTTAATATCTATGGTTAGGAAAGAGAATTCTACTTTAGGATTGTCTTCTGACATCTGTCTATTATTACCTGCTATTCCTGAGGCTTTAGAGTTTGATGCTCCTACTACCTCCACTACCATGATGTTAGCACTTGGAGATGCAATTGCTTTAACTCTGTTAGATAGAAAAGGGTTCAGTAGAAAAGACTTTCAAACCTACCATCCTGGAGGAAGGTTAGGAGCATCATTTTTTAGAGTGAAAGATATTATGCATGTTGATTATGCTCTGCCTATAGTTCATCTTGATGATAAAGTTTCTACTGCCATTGAAGTCATGAGTCAGAAAAGATTTGGTTGTACAGCCGTTTTAGATCAAGAGCAAAGATTAGTGGGGGTGTTTACAGACGGAGAGTTAAGAAGAAACATAGCAAGTATAGATTTATTAAATAAAAATATCTCAGAAGTTATGAAAGCAAATCCTCTAATTATTACAGCACAGAGTTTAGTAGTTGAAGCTCTAGAAATAATGAATAGGAAACTAATTACAGTGCTGTTTGTGGTAGATGATAATCAACATTTAAGAGGTTTAGTTCATATGCATGATTGCCTTAAAGTTGGAGCAAGTCCTGAGTTAAAATAATTATGCCAAATAAAACAAATAGTCGATATAAAATTATAAAATTAATAAAATATTTTTGTGTCATAGTCGCAGCTGTTACCGTTGTGGTGATTAGTTATTATGTTTTTGTTAATAAAGATAATAAAATACGTCAAGATAATTCCATTCAAGTTCAACCTTCTGATAAGGAGGAAATAAATTCTAGAGTGAACAACCCTGATCTTGTTGGTTTAAGTTTTACCAATGGCCCTTATTATATTAAAGCTGAACAAATGAACGAATTCTCTGATTATGCATCTTTTGTAAGTCCTAAAGTGGAATTAATGTTAAACCATATTGACTGGCTTAATGTGGCTTCTAATACAGCCAAATTAACAAAAAGTGATAATCATTTGCAGTTATTTGATAATGTAAAAGCAAATTTTAATAAATTTTACTATTACAATGGCAATCAAGCTGAAATTCTAAAAGATGAATCTATAATTAGGTCTGATAGTTATTCCAAACTTTTTACAGATGAATATAATTTAGAATCAGATAATGGTTTTATTTTAAATTACCAGAATGAAACCATATTTTTTTACGGGAAGATAAATGCTAATTTTAAGCAAGTTAAGGATGAGAGCATTACTAATATTAAATCAGATAAGTTTGATGTTTTTTGGTCTAAGAAAACAGGACATTTCTTGGGTGATGTGATTTTAACAAAAAATGGAACGGTGGTTGAAGCTGATAAAATGATAGTTATACTCAACCCAAAAACTGATAAGTTAGATAAAGTTCGTGCTTATGGTAAGGTTAGAATTACTGACAAAGATATTATAGCAACAGGGGAATATGGAGAATATTTAGTAGCTACAGAAATTCTAACTTTAAAAGACCATGTTAAGTTATATAAAGACAATAATATTTTATCTGGGGAATTATTGCATTATAACTTTGCTACTAAGAAAGCAGATTTAGTAGGAGCTCCTAAGATTAGTAAAAATAGAGTTAGCGCTGTTATTATTCCAGAAAAAAAGCATGATTAATTTAAAGTTTCACTTCCAATTTTCAGATCTATATAATACTTCTAAGCTAAAAGAATTAGACAGTTACTTTCTTGATTCTTTGGATCTTTCTTTGAAAGAAGAGGTGATTCAAGCAAGGTTGAATTTTAAGGAGTGGAAAATTGAGCATTCGAATTTAGCTATTTCTTTAGCTCCACACTTAGAAAAATTTGTAAGTAGTTTTTTTAATATAGAAAATGAACTAATTATAGATAAACAACAGTACACATCACTGGCTAAGATATATGAATGTAAGCGTTTATTTGTTCAGCGTTATGCTTTAAAAAGTAGTCAGAGCCCTAAAAATGTTTTAGAAGAATTATCTCAATTAATTTCGCCTCAATTATCTAAATATGACATAAATCATTTTGAACAAATTTTTGCTGAATATGCTTTAAGCTGGTTGTCTTCTAAAGATCAAGAGAAATTAGATATAGCTTCTCAATATGCTATTTGGGCATGTTTAGATTCTGATGGGATAAAGAAACATCAATCTGGAACATTGTTTAAATTTCCACATAAACTTGATGCTGATTGTTTGATTCCTGCAGAAAATGATAAAAATACTTGGAAGATTCCAGCCGATCAATGTCATGAAAGGGATGGGTTCAAACTTACTGACCCAGGATGTGAATTAAATTTTGCTGTTGATCAAAGTCATTATTGTATTCATTGTCATAGGCAAGATAAAGATTCATGTTCTAAAGGATTCAAGAAAGAAGAAAAAAATGGTTGTCCATTAGATGAAAAAATATCTGAGATAAATTATTTGAAGTCTCAAGGTAATATCATAGGGCCATTAGCTATGGCAATTATTGACAATCCAATGCTGGCTGCTACAGGCCATAGAATATGTAATGATTGTATGAAAGCTTGTATTTTTCAAAAACAGCAACCTGTTGATATCCCACAGATTGAGACTAGAGTTTTAAAAGACGTTTTAAAGTTATCTTGGGGATTTGAGATATATAGCCTTCTTACTCGTTGGAACCCTTTGTCCTTTGCAAAGCCTTTACCAAAAGAAGACACTGGAGCTAAAGTTTTAGTGGCAGGTATGGGGCCAGCTGGTTTTACCTTGGCTCATTATTTGCTTAATGAGGGACATATTGTGGTTGCAGTTGATGGATTGAAAATAGAGCCCTTAGCAGAGTTTCTTCATCAGCCAATTAAGGAAGTTGATAATCTTTTTAAAGAATTAGACAAAAGAGTTATTGGTGGTTTTGGTGGAGTAATGGAATATGGAATTACTAACCGTTGGAATAAAAATTTTCTTCTTCTAATTAGATTATTGTTAGAACGTAGAGATAATTTCAAGTTATTTGGTGGGGTAAGATTCGGTAGTAATATTACTCCTAAACAAGCTTTTGAAATGGGATTCCAACATGTGGCCCTAGCCTTAGGTGCCGGCAAGCCTAGGTTACTTTCTCTTCCAGATGGAATGGCTAAGGGGGTGCGTACTGCATCAGATTTTTTAATGTCTCTACAGTTAGGTAAAGCTTATGAGAAAGACTCATTAACTAATTTACAAATGAGAATGCCAGTTGTGGTTATTGGTGGTGGATTAACAGCTTTAGATGCAGCAACAGAGGCAATGGCATATTATCCAAAATTGGCTAAGAAATTTGCAAGTAAATATAAAGAAGGACCTTTAAATGAAGAAGCTAAGGAATTACTTAGAGATAATAAGTTATTTGAAAAATCAGATTCAAACTTTTCTGTAATGAAGTCTTTAGGAGGAGTAAAAATACTCTATCGTAATAAATTACAAAAAGCACCGAGCTATCGCCTTAATCATGAAGAATTGAGTTTAGGCTTAAAAGAAGGAATAGAATTTGTTGAAAATATTACCCCAAGCAAAATTATTTTAGATGAATTTGGTTATGTTAAGGGATTGGAAGCTGTTCAAATAATAGACGATAAAGAACAGTTAGTAACTTTAGATGCTAAAACAATTTTAATTGCAGCTGGAACTGTGCCAAATGTTGTTTTGTCTCAAGAGTTTCCAGAAATTTTAGAAAAAGATGGGGCGTATTTTAGAAAATTAGATAATCATTTTATTACGTATAATAATTGTGATAATTCAATGAGTTTTTTTGGAGATTTGCATCCAGATTATGCAGGTAACGTAGTAAAAGCAATGGCCAGTGCTAAGCGTGGTTATCCATCTGTTTCTAAGTTGTTAAAAAAAGATAAAACAAATGCTAAAGAATTTTTTAATCATTTAAGTACTCAGTTAATGTCCAGCATAGTAGAGGTTAATAGGCTCGCTCCAAATATAGTTGAGTTAGTTGTTAATTCTCCATTAGCTGCAAAGAACTTTGAACCAGGGCAGTTTTTCAGGTTGCAGAACTATGCTCATTATGGACTTCCTCTTATGGAAGGAATAGCTCTTACTGGAGCAAAAGTTGATAAGGTGAAAGGCACTATCTCTACTATCGTATTAGAAATGGGTGGCTCCTCTAATTTATGTGCCAAACTTCAGATTGGTGAGAATATAGTGTTGATGGGCCCCACCGGAACCCCAACAGAAATAACTTCCAATGAGAAAGTTATGTTAGTGGGTGGGGGGCTTGGTAATGCAGTGCTTTTTTCTATAGGTCAGGCATTAAGAGAGAAGGGGAGCGAGGTATTGTATTTTGCGGGTTATCGTAAAATTGAAGACCGTTATAAAATAGAAGAAATTGAAGCAGCTGCTAATCAAATTATTTGGAGTTGTGATGAGGATGAATTGCAAATAACTCGTGATCAGGATAAAACATTCCATGGAAATATTGTAGAATCTATAGTCAATTTTGCTAAAGAGAATCCTGCTGTTTTAAAAACCATTGATAGAATAATTGTTATTGGATCTGATAAAATGATGCATGCAGTTAAAAAAGCGCGTTCTACAGTGTTATTACAGTATTTAAATCCAGAGCACACTGCAATTGCAAGTATTAACTCTCCCATGCAATGTATGATGAAAGAAATTTGTGGTCAGTGCTTGCAGAAACATATAGACCCAGTCACTGGAGAAGAGAGTTATGTATTTAGCTGCACTAATCAAGATCAAGAAATGGATAGAGTGGACTTTCTTCATTTGGAAGCAAGATTATCTCAGAATCATATTTTAGAAAAGCTTTATAAGTGAGTTTTAAGATAGTTTTTTTGAAAGATGTTCAACTCGTTCTGCTAACTTATCAATAAGGTAGTTTGAGTCTTCATCATTACAACTAACACCTTCAGCAAGTTTTTTTTGTAATATAGAATTTTGCTCGGACAAATCTTGAACTGAATTTTCTAAAGTTAATGCAGTTAAGATGATTAACATCATTTCATTAGCCCCTCTAAAGGCTTTAGAGTTTTCTTGGGCGCGTTTATCTAATTTAGATGCCAGATCAAGCAATTTCTGCTCCTCTCCTGGGCCACAAGATATTTGATAATCGCGATTTAATATTCTAATTACTGGCATTTTGTTTCTTAAAGTAATCCTCTATAGTTTGTATGGAGCTATTAAGTTCCTTGATAACATCTTTACTGGTTTCTTGTAGTTTTTGGTAATCTTTTTTTAATGATTTTAATTCATCTTGAAGTTCAAGATTAACTTCTTCTAGATTGCTAACTTTGGCAAGTTCTTCTTTAGAAGGTTCTTGAGGGGTGGTTATTCTTTTGTTAATTAGCTCCTCAAGATTATCTATGGATTGTGTTAAACGTTGTAAACTATTAGTCATTTAAAACCTTTTTTTCTAGAAGTCAGATACTCGTCCTTTAACTTCCCATTCTGGTGAATTATTTGCGCCATATCTAGTGGGTTCCAACCCCTTAGGTCCACCAATCTCAGGTGTTGTAACTTTATCTTTGTTGTCTTCTTTATCTTTTGTGATAGTATCTTTCATATACACTCCAATGATCTAAAAGGTTATATGAAATATCACCAAATGACAAGGCTATTTGTAGAGGATTCTTTAGAAAAGGAAAATATTATTTTGAATAATTCTCTAGATGTGAATTATCTTGCCAATGCTATGCGTAAGAAAGTAGGGCATCAGTTGTTGTTGTTTAATCCTCAGGACGGAGAATATATTGCAAAAATACTTGAGATTAATAATAAGAAAGTCATTTTACAGCCTATTGAAAAGATAAGAGAATATAAAAAAGAGAAAGAGTTAACTCTTATTTTTGCTCCAATTAAACAGGCTAGAATGCATTTTTTACTGGAGAAAGCTACAGAACTTGGGGTAACAAAGCTAATGCCAATTAGAACTAAACATTCTGTAGTAGATAAAATTAACTTCAATAAATGGTATATTTACACCAAAGAAGCTTCAGAACAATGTGGAAGGCTATCTATGCCTGAGATAAAATCATTAGAAGCATTAAATCAATTTTTGTCTAATTGGCCGAAAGATCAGCGTATAATATTATGTAATGAAAGGGAAAAAGATTTATCTTTGGCAAATTATCTAACATCTACTAATAAGGAAGAAATAAATATTATGGTTGGTCCAGAGGGAGGGTTCTCCGATCAAGAGTTAGAACTTTTATTATCTAAGGACTTTGTAACTTCAGTGCATTTAGGACCCGGAATACTTAGGGCAGAAACTGCCTCTCTTTATGCGTTATCTTTGTCTAATTAGATAAATTACTCAACCGTAACTGACTTAGCTAAATTCCTTGGTTGGTCAACATCAGTGCCTTTCCCAATGGCTGCATAATAAGACAATAATTGCATGGGGAGAGAGTAAATAATAGGGTCAATTAATTCATCAGCTGTGCTTATATGAATTTGTTTTTGAGATAAGTCTTCTAAAACTTTGTTTCCTTCTTTAGAGCTTATAGTTAATAGCCTTCCTCCTCTGGCTGCAATTTCTTGAGCATTAGATGATGTCTTATCAAATAACTTATTTTTAGGTGCTAGAACTATAATTGGCACATCTTTATCAATTAGGGCAATGGGACCATGCTTTAGTTCTCCTGCAGCAATTGCTTCTGCGTGAATATAAGACAATTCTTTTAATTTTAATGCTCCTTCTAGAGCAACCGGGTAGATATAATTACGTCCAATAAATAAAGCAGTTTTAGCAGGAATTATATATGAGGCCACTTCTTTTATTTCTTCAGAGTTATTTAGAATTTCAGCTATTCTTCCTGGTATTTCGGTGATAGAAACAAGCATATTTTTTAGAGTGTTTTGATCAATTTTAGAACGCTTAGACGAGATATATAAAGATAATAAAAGCAGAACAGTTAGTTGAGTAGTGAACCCTTTGGTGGAGGCTACGCTGATTTCTGGGCCTGCAAGACATTGTAGAGAATAATCTGCTTCACGATCAAGGCTGCTTTCTTTAACATTTACGATGCTTAAAGTTTTTTGTTTTCTTGTTTTAGCATAACGCAGGGCTGCTAAAGTATCTGCTGTTTCTCCTGATTGAGAAAGAAATATACATAATCCATTTTCTGGTAAATAACCATTGCGATAACGAAATTCAGAGGCAATATCTACCTCAACGGCCACATCAACATATTGTTCTATCCAATACTTACTAACCATTGCAGAATAATAAGAGCTGCCGCATGCAACTAGGGTTATTTTACTTAAATTTTTCCAATTAATATCAATTTCATCAAATAGCAATTCTTTGGTTTCTATGTCGTAATACCTATTAATTAAGTCTGCTATAATACTTGGTTGTTCAAAAATTTCTTTGAGCATGTAGTGATCAAAATTTCCTTTCCCTAGGTTGGTGTTTTTATGATCAATAGTAATAATATCTCTCTCAACTATATTTCCATTTATATCATGAATTTTTATACGGTTAGAGTATATCTCTGCTAGATCTCCTTCTTCTAAATAGCTGATTTTATTGGTTAAGAATGTCAATGCATAAGCGTCGGAGGCGACAATCATTTTGTTCTCGCCATAACCAATAACAAGGGGAGATCCTTTGCGTGCTGCAATCATTAGTTCTGGTGTTTTATTAAAAATTACGGCAATAGAGAAGGCTCCATCTAGCCTTTGTATTGTTTTTTTAACGGCGTCTAATGCTGTGCTTCCTTGATCTAAATAATAGGTTATTAAATTTGGAATAACTTCACTATCAGTTTGTGAGAAGAAGAGATATCCAGCTTGAATTAGCTCCTGTTTAATTGACATAAAATTTTCAATAATGCCGTTATGAACAACTGAAACCTGGTTTGTTTTATGTGGGTGGGCATTAATTTTATCTGCAGCGCCATGGGTTGCCCAACGAGTATGCCCAATTGCTATATTAGATTTTATAGGAAATTTTTTCAGATCATTCTCTAAGTTAGTAATTTTTCCTGAAGCTTTAACAGTTTCAATTTTATTATCAACAATTCCCGCGATTCCTGCTGAGTCATATCCACGATATTCTAAGTTTTTTAGTCCCTGTACAATAGACAGCACAATATCTTCATCTTGAGAATTAATTCCAATTATCCCACACATAATTTATCTCTAATATTATTAATATTTATTATCTATAAAATTATATGTTATTCGCTTAAAACGCAATCGATAAAATATTACTAAATAATACAATATCCTTTAAGAGCTAGATGAGTAGGATTCTATAATATATTCGGAGTAACATAGATTATGTATAATTTCATATTTTGTATTTTTTGATGTAATAGTAACACAGTTATGTAATTTAATGCTAGTTAATCTATTGATTGAATAAATATTAAAATATTCATTTTTTGTTTGACAGTAAGTTAAAAATAATGTATAAATATATTACTGTATAGAAAAACTTAGTAGTTTTAAGTTTGGACAAGTCAAAGGAGAGGTTTTTATGAGATTTAATATATGCCAATATAACGTACAAGATAGAACATACAGCAAAGCTGAAGTATTGAGCTTGATAAATAACGAGTCATATAAGCACAACTTGTTGTCAGGAAATTCATATTGCTACTCAGTTGGTACAGCTCTCGAAGCTGTTATGGCCGCAACAAAGACAGTGGTTCAAATTTGCACTTTATCTTTAGATTTATCAGGTAAAGCAAATGAGGATTATGCAATCACTGATAAATTGGTTGAGCCTGGTGAAGATTATAATTACACAGGAAGAGAAGTGGCTGCATTTCTAAACAAATACTACGACTATAGTTATGTATTAGACTTTCATGCTAAGGCAAATTACGACAATATGATAATCCAGTTTTTGCAGCATGAATACATTGATGCTGAGGTGCCAACGCAAGATCATCACAGCATTTTTGATGTAGCTATTTTAAATACAACTGAAGTTATGGGTGACTCTTCAGGCTATGAAATGGTTGACTAGCAGTTAACTGTAAAATTTGCTTCTGTTTTTGCTTTTATCTCATCTAGGGTAGTTCCGTTAGCTATCCTGATGAGATGCATTCCATCTTTATCAATATCCATAATTCCTAAATCAGTAATAACTCTACTAACACAAGCTTTGCCTGTTAGAGGAAAGCTACATTCTTTAAGTAATTTAGGGGATCCATTTTTTGCAACATGTTCCATTAAGATAACCACTCTGTCAACATTGGCAACTAAATCCATTGCTCCACCCATTCCTTTAATTATTTTACCTGGAACTGTCCAATTAGCCAGGTCGCCTTTTTCTGATACTTGGAGCGCACCTAAAATGGTTAGGTCAATATGTCCTCCTCTGATCATTGCAAAGGAATAAGCGCTATCAAAATAGCTGCTTTCTGGTAGCTCAGTTATAGTCTGTTTGCCAGCATTTATTAAATCAGCATCTTCGTCTCCAGGATAGGGGAAGGGTCCCATTCCTAACATTCCATTTTCACTTTGTAGTAAAATGTTTACATCTTTAGGAACAAAGTTAGAAACATTTGTTGGAATACCAATACCTAGATTAATATAATATCCTGTTTTAATTTCTTCTTCTGCTGCAATTTTGCACATTTGATCAGTGGTCCATGCCATATCATTTGTTCCTTTTTTTAATATTTAACTGGTCGATCAAGTAAGTCTTGCACTACTCTATCAAGTGAAAGCTTCTCATGGGCTATTTTATATACTGCTTGGCAAACAGGCATTTTAATATTTAGTTTTGCTGCTAACATTATTATAGATTCAGATGTATAAAAACCCTCCACCAAATCATTTGGATTAGTTGTTTTGTTTTGTCCTAATAATATGCCATAAGAAGTGTTGCGTGACATGGTGCTGCTGCATGTTAGGTAAATGTCACCTATTCCAGCAGGGCTTAGCAGGGTTTCTATTTTTCCACCTTTTGCTAATAATAAATTGCTAATTTCATTTACTCCTCTTGATACAATAGCAGCTTTGGCATTTTCACCATATTTATTGCCAATTGCAGCTCCTATTGCAATTGCTAAAACATTTTTAGCAGCTCCAATAACTTGCGTTCCAATAATATCAGTATTAGGGTAGATGCGGAAATTATTAGTTCCTAAAAATTTAGATAAAGCGTTGGCTAGATCACGATCAGTACTTGCAATGCTAGTAATAGCAGGCAAGTCTTGAGCAATTTCAATGGCAAAATTAGGTCCAGATAAAATAGCAATAGGGTTTTTAGGTAACACCTCAGACACCACTTCGCTCATTAACTTAAGAGACTTTTGTTCAATGCCTTTAGAGCAAATTACTATAATTTTATTAGGGTCTAGATCAAGGGATTTTAATTCCAAACATAATGCTCGAATGGTTTGGGCTGGAACAGCTAGTAACAAGGCATCACTATCTAAAATTTCTGATAAATCTGAATAGGCAATTAGCTTTGTTGGCAGAGTAATATTTGGTAAATAATGGTAGTTAGTGTGGTTTTGATTTATTTCATCGCATATAGTTTTGTTTCTAACATAAATTTGGGTTTCCTGAGAGGCTCTATACGAAACCATGGCTAGAGCTGTTCCTAGGGATCCTCCTCCTATTACTCCTATTTTCATAATTTTCCTACCTATTGATTTTTTTTCTCATTATATAAAAAAAAAATCGTTGCTGCTATGTTTTTATATCAATATTTAAAATAATTATCCTTCAATAAGGAAATTGCCAGCTTTGTCCTGGGCTAAGAATATGAAATTTATCATTTTCTATTTGTTGTTTTATTGTAGCTTGTTCTAAATCAATAAGCGGATCTTTATATTCTTCATCTGATAGCTGAAAAGTATCATAATGCATGGGTATTGCATATTCACTTCCCAATATTTTAAAGATTTTTACTGAATCTTCAGGAGAAGTATGCATGTTTTTGAAAAACCAGTTTGGTTTATAAGCTCCAATAGGTAATAAGCTTAAGGTTATATTAGAAAACTTATTTTTAATTTGAGTGAAAACTTTTCCGTCTCCAAAGCCAGTGTCACCAGCAAAATAAATACTATTTTTATTGTTTTGGATTATAAAACCTCCCCATAAAGAAGTATTGTAATCAAATAAAGCTCTGCTAGACCAATGATAAGCCGGAACAAAGTGAAACTCAATATCTGAACTTTTATTCTCAATATGATCCCACCAATCTAGTTCCTTGCAATTATTTGTGGTTTTGCAGTAATCTATGTATTTACTCACTCCAAGTCCCATAAGGATCTTAACATTATCATTATTTTTAGTTAAAGCTTCAATGCTTGGCAGATCTAAATGATCATAATGAGAATGTGAAATTAAGATAAAATCTATTTTAGGAAGCTGTTCAATATTAAGCCCTGGATAAATTGTTCTTTTTACCCCAAATTTGCCAAATGGACCGGCATATTCTGACCATATTGGATCAGTTAGAATATTTAAACCATTCATTTGAATTAGAAAACTAGCATGGTTGATGTAGGTAACTACGGCTTCATCACCATTAATTCTATTTTGTAATTTAACAGGAGTAACATTATTTACTTTGGGTAAACTTGGCCATTGCGCTTTCTCTCTGGTTAATTTCCATTTAATTAAATCAGACATGTTTGGAGTTCCACCTTCTGAAATATTTTGGTATCTTTTTTGAGTAAATATATAGGCACTCAATATAACTATTAAAATTATGGATATAAGTTTAAATAATCGCATTAGAGTGCCTTTTATTATTCTCCTTGTGCTAATGAGAATCCACGTTTGTCATCAAATTAAGTATAGATTATTTACTCTAACAAAATCAAGATTAACATTATTTAAATTGCGCAGAATCTTTGTAATAGCTAAATGGGTAAGAGTTTTTCTTCTGCGGTTGGCATGAAACTTGTATTCCATTCATCGCCTAATGTTAAAAAAGTAACATCTTCAATTGATAGCTATAAATACTCTTTGTTGTTTTGATTCAAGTGGAGCGGCATGATATGCTCCCTTTGTAGATTTTAGAAAAGCAACGGCATACCCTGAGGGAGCTCTCTCAAACTCATCTCCTATTATATTGTTATATCTCTCTAATCCAGAGTATGTATAATTTGAATCAAGAGTCTTATATAAATCGATATTCTTTTTAGTAAGAAGTGTTGACTCCCCTATTGGAACATATGCTATTCGAACGTTATTTATGCTACTATGGTCTTTATACCAGTTTGGGTCTAGATGCCAAAGTACATGCTTAGGGTAATCCAGGTAATCCATATTTTTCTTATTGCCTATATTTTCTTCTCTAAGTTTAAAAGAGGCCGTGGTGTCGTAAGGAGTTCCTTCATTTGATAAACATTTAAAGAATTCTTCGGTTAAATTTGATATAGTTTTCATTAGAAAAGATAAGTGTCCAGAATCTTTAATTCCTAAAGTTAAGAAACCTAGATTGTCTTGGATGATTTCTTCTTTCTCTTTATTACAAAGACTATTTGTTTTTTCACTATCTGAGCAATATTTAGCTATGTTCACGAAGTCTCTTTCTATAGAGTCTTTGCTATTTATATAGATCTTTAGATCATTTAAAACTTCTAATTCTTTTAGAGTATGCACTGGGAAGAATTGATGTCTATGTGTTTCATTTAAAGAATTTATCGCTTCGCACATTGTTAGAGTTGTGTTTACAATGTTGCTATGTGCATTATTGTTAATAGATAATGTAGCTAATCCATCTAAGATACTAGAAAATTCTCCTTCAAGATGCATGTTAATTTCCTTGCCTAAAAGTTAAAAAGAATTAACTACAAAAAGGAGGGTGTTAATTGTCAATAACTTTCTAAAGGTTATAGCCTAATGAATTGTAAGAATGAAAATAATATCATTCTCCCTGTGCTAATGAAAATCCAAGTTTGTCATCAAATAAGTATAGATTATTTACTCTAACAAAATCAATATTACCATTATTTAAATTGCGCAGAAGTTTTGTAATTGCTGAGTGGGTAAGAGTTTTTTCTTCTGCGGTTGGCATGAATCGTAAGTTCCATTCGTCGCTTAAGATGGAAGAATTGGCATCTGAAGGCCATACTTTCAATCCTTTTACAGAAATAAGTTGCAATCCTACTTCACTTCCGTCAATTAGTTTAATAACCTCTTTTGCTAAAATTGAGGATTGTTCTCCTCTCCAATTAACTACCACATCAACACCTACTAAGGTCTTTTCTTCTTTGCAATTTATTGAATCTATTTTTTCTTGGCTCACTGATTTTGAATTATTATATTTGGCGACTTTAAAGCTACTAGGTCTCTTTCCGAGCCTGGATATTACTTCTTCAGTAAATTCAGTTGTGCTGAGTTTCTTTTTGCTATGCTCTGGGTTATATACATCTCCTGTATGCATTCCATCTTCAATGGTTTTTAGCCAAGCATTATGCACATTTGCTGCCGTCTCACCCTGTCCAATATGAGCTAGCATCATTACTGCCGCATTAATTAAACCTGAAGGATTAGCCATGTTCTGCCCTGCAATATCAGGTGCTGAGCCGTGGATAGCTTCAAACAACGCATATTCATTGCCAATGTTTGCAGATCCTGCCAGGCCTACTGAGCCAGAAATTTCTGCAACCACATCAGATATAATATCTCCATATAAATTACTAGTTACAACCACATCAAAAATTTGTGGTTTATTTGCAAGTCTTGCTGTTCCAATATCTACAATAAAATGATCAGCCATAATATCAGGATATTCTTTAGAAATTTCATCAAATACTTTATGGAATAATCCATCTGTGAATTTCATTATATTGTCTTTGCTAAAGCAAGTGACTTTGCTGCGATTGTTTTTTACTGCATATTCAAAAGCATAACGTATTATTTGTTCGCAGCCAGTTCTGGTAATTAATTTTAGAGATTGATATGTATTATGACTTTGGCGGTATTCAATTCCAGCATATAAATCTTCTTCATTTTCTCTAACTACTACCACATCCATTCCAGGGTTGTTGGTAGCAATAAAAGGGTGATATGACATGCAAGGGCGAACATTAGCATATAACCCTAATGCCTTACGCATGGTCACATTTAAACTTTTATACCCTCCTCCTTGAGGAGTTGTTATAGGGCTTTTAAGCAGGATCTTATTTTCTTTGATGCTTTTCCATGCTTCTGGAGGAATTCCACTAGAAAAACCACGTTCATACATTAATTTACCAACTTCAATAGTTTCTATGGTAATTTTAGCTTTAGCTTCTTTTAAAATGGCTAATGTTGAATCCATTATTTCTGGGCCTATTCCATCTCCATAAGCCACGGTTATTCTTTTATATTCTTCCATAGGTAACTCTCCTTTTAGGTATGTATATCAATTCAGTATTCTGATCCTTTTCTAACAATAATTCAATCTTTTTATATTATTTATAGTGTGCTGTTTGTTAGTTACTTATAGATCAAAAATAATTTTACAATTATTAAAATAACAGAGATATTTAATTAAATATCTCTGCAAGGGAATCTAAGACAACATCTCGCAGGCTTTTTTCATAAGCTCACATCCTTTTCTTAATTGCTCATCGCTTGTTGCGTAAGAGATTCGGAAATATCCTTCAACTCCAAAAGCAGTTCCGTCTACCACTGCAAGATATACTTGCTCTAGTAGGTATATGACAAAATCATTACTATTGTTTATAATCTTTCCATCTGGTGTTTTTTTTCCAAATAAATCAGAGCAGTTAATAAACATATAGAAGGTTCCTTGTGGAAGGTCGCATTTAAGACCGGGTATTTCGTTAACAAATTGGTGTGCTATGTTACGACGTCTAGTGAAAATTTTGCGTGTTTCCTCTATAAAATCTTGCGGTCCATTCAATGCGGCAATCCCTGCTTTTTGGCTAATAGAACAGGGGCTTGAAGTACTTTGAGATTGGATAGTGGTCATGGCTTTTATTAAGCTTGCAGGGCCGGCAGCATAGCCTATCCTCCATCCGGTCATTGCGTAAGTTTTAGAAAGCCCATTCACAATTAATATACGGTCTTTAAGTTTAGGTTCTATTTGAGCAAGATTATAAAACTTAGTTTGGTCATAAACTAAATGTTCATAAATATCATCGCTAAGTACATGAATGTTTTTGTGTTTTAATAGAAGATCAGCTAAGTCTCTTAACGCTTGTTTGCTATAAGTTATTCCAGACGGGTTGCTAGGAGAGTTAATCATCATCCATTTTGTTTTACTAGTAATAGATTTTTCTATTTCTTGAATATCAAGATTAAAATTTTTTCCTTTTAGAATTACCGGATTACCTCCGGCAATCTTAACCATTTCTGGATATGATACCCAATGAGGAACGGGGATAATTACTTCATCTCCTGGATTTAGAGTTGCCATAAAAGCATTAAAAATGCTTTGTTTTGCCCCAGAGCTGGCACAAACTTCATTTAGTTTATAGCTTAAATTATTTTCACGTTTAAACTTATTTGTTATTGCTTCTTTTAATTCGCCACCTCCTCCAGCTGCAGTGTATTTCGTATAACCTTGATTTATAGCATCAATACCAGCGCGTTTTATGTGTTCTGGGGTATTGAAATCTGGTTCTCCTGCGCATAAGCTAATAACAGGGTATCCTCGAGCTTTGAGTTCATTTGCTTTTGCCGTGGCTATTAATGTTGGAGACGGTTTGATATTGTTTTTTAAATTATTGGAAATAAGTTCCATGACGATCCTTTGTTTGTTTGGTTTAGTTGGTGACTAATAGTAGTGAATTCTCTATTGCTATAATGCATAAATTATGTGATTATTACATAAATATATTATGAAGATACACGAAACTATATAATGAAAAATAGAATATTACAATTAGAAGAATTTATTGTTAGTCTTCCTCACAGAATTAGAGAATTAGCTCTTGAGATGATAAATCAGTGTTCTATTGCAATAGAAAAACTAAGAAATTTATCTCAAACCAATTATAACCTTGGTATTTATCATATGGATAAGGGGAATATAAATGATGCAAAAATGAGGTTTAGTTTCACTATTAAGTTAAATCCTAGTTTAGCTTTAGCTCATTATCATTTGGCTAGATGCCATTTGTTTTTCTTAGATTTTGATAAAGCTAAGCAAGAATTAAATATAGCTCTTTCTTTAGATGATAGTCTTACTGCTGCTAAATATCGTTTAGATATGATGGATAAAAATATAAAACTTCAACCCATTCCTATACAAATTATTCAAGAAGATTATAATAATTTCGCTAATAGCTATGAGAAATATCTAGAAATTCAACAAAAATATAAAGCACCTGAATTATTATCTAAGGCCATAGCAAAGTATTTAGAAGATTTAGAAGAAGATACTGAAGACATGTTAGCCTTAGATTTAGGATGTGGTACAGGGTTAGTGGGAATTTATTTAAGACAAATAGTGGCTATTAAATCACTTTCTGGAGTTGATATTTCAAGAAGTATGTTGGTTTTAGCCAAAGAATTAGAAATAAATAATAATTCTGTTTATGATTATACGGAAGAGCGTGATTTTAACAAACTAAAAGTAACAAAGAAAAAGTATGATATTGTTACTTCTTGTATGAGTTTTGGTTATAATAGCGATTTATCAGCTATTCTTACTAAAATAGATAGCGTAATAAGTGGGGACGCAATTTTAGGGGTGGTGATTTTAAAATCACCAGACTCTGATGTTGTTTTCGATTATAATAATGGTTGCTTTGCATTTAGTGAGAAGTATTTGTTGAAAATTTTTAAGAAGTTTAAGTGGAAAGTTGTAAAGCAAGAAGAAATAAAGTTATTTGCAAATGGTTCTAAAGGCCTGATGTTTGTTCTAAGTAAATAAAAAAACAGGAATATTATGGGTATTAACTTGAGGATTATCATAATGTTAACTTGCATAATGGCGTGTAATGCAAGTGCTGTGAGTCCTCCTTCGTATTCGTATAGCGAAATGTACGTATATGATAATCAAGATGATGAAGGTGAGGATCTAAATTCTTTATATTCAGAGAAAGTTTTAATAGCTGATCCATTTGAGCCTGTTAATAGGCATATTTTTAATATAAACTCTATAATAGATAGTGGGCTTATATCTCCAGTAATAGAGACATATATCGCTGTTACTCCTAAGCATTTAAGAAAAAATGTAGGAAATTTTGTAAGTAATATGGGGGAGCCAATTAATTTTATTAATTTGATGCTCCAAGGTAATTTCAGTCAAGCAAGAGTGACGTTTGGTAGATTCATAACTAATACTTTATTAGGTTTTTTTGGTATTATGGATGTTGCAAGTGGATTTAATATGCCTTATAAAGGAGAAGATTTTGGTCAAACTTTAGCACATTATGGTTTTCCAACAGGACCATATCTGGTAATGCCAATTTTTGGATCAAGCTCAACTAGGGATACAACGGGGAAAGTTTTTGATTTTTTTGCTAATCCAATTAGATATACTTTAGATAGCGATGAAAGAATTATTGTTAATGTTGCTTGGTTGGTTCATAAAAGAACTCAGGCTAATGGGGTTATCAAAACAGTTAAAAGGAGCTTAGATCCATACGAAACTGCAAAGATGCTATATATACAAAATAGAATCAAACTAATTAATGATGCAAAATAGGTGAAAAATGAATTTATCTTTAATTAATTTAAGAGCAATAAAAGTTCTTTTAATATTATTCTTAACAATTTCTATGTTTATTAGTTTTTCAGCTAAGGCTGACGAGAAAGAAGCGGCTAATTTTATTAATGACTTAGCCAGTAGGGTTATTGGTATTGTAAAGAGGGAAGACTTGAGTGAAGCGACTAAAGAAACTAAATTGAATGAAATTTTCTTTAGATCTGTTGATACCAAATGGATTGGTAGATTTTCTTTAGGAAGATATTGGCGCGTTATTACACCCGAACAACAAAAAGAATTTCTTGATGTGTATAGTAAGTATTTAGCTGGTTTATATGTACCTAATTTTCGTAAATATACAGGTGATGTTATTAAGGTAACTAATTCTAAAGAAATTAGACCTAATGAATATTTTGTGCAAACCTTGTTAATAAGTGGAACTAATAAGGCTGGAAACATTCAAATTAATTATATGATCAAACAAGATTCTAAAGGTATAGAAAAATTTATCATTTTCGACATTATTGCTGAAGGAGTTAGTTTGATCACCACTCAAAGAGCTGAGTTAGGTTCGGTAATGGCTGATAATGGATTCAATAAAATGATGTCTTTACTAAGAAAGAAAACTCCATAAAAAGAATGCTTACTTGAGGACGCTTGTGCCAAAGATTTTTATAATTAGTGATAATACTTGGCTGGAGATTTTATTAAAACAACACTTTGCTAATCTTATAATAACTACAGGTTCTCAAGCAGTAACAGATGCTGATATTATTATCAATAATGACGTTAATATAAACATAAAATCTTTAGAAAGAACATGGCTTCTAGCTAAACCTATATCTATTATTAATATGATCAATATTATTGAGCAAGCGATGCGTTTGTTATCAGATAATATTATTACAATTGGTCCAATTAGTTTTTATCCTAGAGAAAAAATTTGTAAGTTTGCAGAGGAAGAAATTGCTTTAACTCAAAAAGAAAGTGAAATTCTTTTGTATTTATCAAAGCAAGATAAGGGAGTTGATAAACTCACCTTGCTTCACTCAGTTTGGGGATATTCTAGTGAAATATCTACTCACACTCTGGAAACACATATTTATAAACTGCGCAATAAATTTTCCGATAAGTATGATATCGTTGTCTCAGATGAAAATGGCTATTCCCTTTCTTTCTAGAGCTAAGGTCCTATTGTCTAACTAGAGTTGATTTCTGCATTGATGGTGAACGACGTACAGTATTATTTGATAGAGGTGTTCCTTTTTGAAGTTGAGATCTCATTCCGCTTATTAATTTTTGCTGTTTCTTTTCTGGGGAGTTTCCCATGCATTTTTTTATCAAATTAACTATAGCAGATAGTTTCGTGGTAGACTCAGTCTCTATATAAGAAGTTAGTTTTTTATTGAAATCTTTAGAAAGATCTGGACTAATTCCTTGGGGAACAATAAGTGTTATTATTGTCTCTTCAGCTTGGTTAGCTATTTCTTTTGCAGAAAATTCTGGGTTATTAGCTTTTATTTGTTTGATTTCTTTTTTTATAAAACCTTCAATTACTTTGTTTTTATTTTCTTCATTAAGAGTTAAAGCTCCTTGGCATAATGATAGTAAAGTTGATCGTTCTAATTTTTTCTCAATATTATGCTGCGTTCCTATGAAATCATTAGCTAATTCTGAATCTTCTCGGGTTATTGCTTGTAGTATAATTTTATCAATTGCTTTTTTTTCAGCTATTTCGTTTTGATGTTTTCTGGGGGCAGCAATTGTTTTACTTTGTAAAGATGTGGGTAACTGAACTCTTCCTTCTGGAGAAAGCTCTTGAATAGTTACAGTTCTCTGTGGAGTCCCATGATTAGGTGATAATTTATAAGATATATCAAATAAAGGGGTTTGAATGGGTTTATTTGTATCATCATCTATTATAGGCATACCATCTGGTCCTATTTTGTTAGAGACAATTCTTTCTTGGTATTCCATTGATTTTAATTCTCTATTGCCATTATCATCTACGTGAACATGCAAGATATTTTTCCTTTTAGTTTGGTTTGGAGTTTTGCACCCAGCACTGGCTGCAAATGCAGATCCAACACCCACCATAGATCTTTGAGTGTAATTTTTACTCATTAGATCATATTCTTTGTCAGTCATACCAGTTTTTTCTTTTAAGCAATCTGTATATCTTTTTTCATAATCTTCTTCATTTGTTATATTGCTATCAGAAAATAAATTAGATCTTTTTGAGGAAATATGAGAATAATCACTTTCTATTGATGCTGTTAAATTTAACTCTCTTGGTATAGTCTTAGAAAGATCTTCCTCTATTACCTTTCCATGTTGATCCATTATTATAAAGGGAGTTCTAGTAATATCTTTATTAAATTGAGTTTGCATCCTACCAATCATGCCGATTCGTTGAGTTCCATTATATTTATAGCCCTTCATTACCTCATCTAAATTATGATTATTATTAAGCGCTTGCACTACGAAAGCAAGATGTTTAGGTATTCCAGAAGTGCTTCCACCATAATTTAAACTATAGTCTGTTATGTTGTCAGATGGCTCTAGATTAAGACTTGAAGTCTTATCAAAAGATTCTAATTGCTTTTCCAGTTGACTAGATATTTTTTTTACTCTTGGGTCATCTATTTTTAGTTCTGAATTTTCTTTGTATAATTTATCTAATTCTATTAGCGCAGGATTATCAGCTTCAACAACAAGCTGCTTTAACATAGTATCCATTTTACCAAGATCATCTACAACTTTCTGGTCTGACATGCAGTTTGTAAGATCTAGAATTGTAGTTTGTGGTAAAGATTCTTGTTTCTTTTTAGGCATTATAAGTTTCTCATTTTTATCTTTAATGATAGTAATATAACTTATATTAGTTAATTTTGTTTTAAGATGATATCTTTAACTAGATAATATAAATTCGGTAACACCAATAAAGTGAATAGTGTTTCAATTCCAATATCATGCCCTGCTTTTGAGCCTTCACTATTTAAAATTATTAAAGGAATACTTACTGTTATTATTGCTTCTGTAGTCATTAGGACGTATTCTTAGTTTTGCATTGGCTATAAATATAGGGTTTCTGCAGAGTGTTTAGTCTATTTTATAAGACTGCCATTTTTTATTAACTAAATCTTCGACATCTTTATTCATTGATATTTTCTTTCCCCAGTTTCTATTAGTTTCAGGAGATATTTTATTAGTTGCGTCAAAACCTATTTTGCTACCTAATCCAGAATGTGGGGAAGCAAAATCAAGATAATCGATAGGGGTATCTGCAATGGTGGTAATATCACGATCTGGGTCCATTCTTGTGGATACAGCCCACATGACTTCTTTCCAGTCTCTACAATTTATGTCTTCGTCTACTATATAGACAAATTTGGTATATATAAATTGACGTAAGAACGACCAAACCCCCATCATAATTCTTTTTGCATGGCCGGGATATGATTTTTTTATTGATACTATAGCTATGCGGTAGGAACATCCTTCTGGAGGTAAATAAAAGTCTACTATTTCAGGGAATTGTTGCTTTATAATAGGCACAAATATTTCATTTAGGGCTTCCCCTAGAACTGAAGGTTCGTCTGGTGGACGTCCTGTAAAAGTGCTGAGGTAAATAGGTTTTTTTCGCATAGTAATTGCGGTGATATGAAATACTGGGAATTCTTCTATATCGTTATAATATCCTGTATGATCCCCATATGGCCCCTCTGGTAGTATTTCTCCTGGATTTATATATCCTTCTAAAATAATTTCAGCTTCAGCAGGAACTTTTAAGGGAATTGTTTTACAATCGACTAATTCAACAGCCTTATTACGTAAAAAACCAGCAAATTGATATTCAGAAATAGTTTCAGGAACAGGAGTTACTGCTGCAAGTATTGTCGCTGGATCAGCTCCAATTGCAACAGCCACAGGCATTTTTTCACCTTTGTTATAACCATTGTAATGCCCAGCACCGCCACGATGTTTAAGCCAACGCATTATGGTGGTTTTTTTATCCACTACTTGCATCCTATAAATACCAAGATTATAGTCACTGATTTTAGACCTATCTTTTGCTTTAGTTACTACCAATGGCCAGGTAATTAAAGGCGCAGGTTCATTGGGCCAACAAGTTTGAATGGGTAGAGATTTTAGATCAATTTGTTTGTCGGTTAATACAAGCTCTTGGCATGGGGCCTTAGAAACTAAATTAGGTTTCATTGAGAGAATAGTTTTTAAAATGGGCATCATAGAAAAAGCTTCTTTCCAACCTCCAGGAGGTTCAGGCTGTCTTAAGAAAGCTAATGTTTCACCAAGATCTTTTAATTTTTCTGGCGTGGTATTTAAAGCCAAAGCTACACGATTAACTGTACCAAATAAATTTATTAGAACAGGGATTGGATTTTTACCATTTTCTGTTGTAACCTGTTCAAATAATATAGCTGGTCCTTCTTTGGAGAGCAAACGACGCTGGATCTCAGTCATTTCCAGCACAGTGGAGACGGGAGTGGTTACTCTTTTTAATTCTCCAATACTCTCTAAATGTTTTGCAAAACTAGCTAGGTTTTTGAATGTCATTTATCCTTCCCTGTAAAATAAGAAATACAATAATGTTCCAAACACACCTAAAGTAAATAGGTAACTCAATATAATAATTCCAGTATGATTAGCACTTAAGTTAATTAGGCTAGTGTTTATAATAACTATAACACCAGAAAGTATTGAAAAGCCAATTATTCTTTTAGTTTTTCCAGAGCGATTAAATTCTCCTTGTAATAAAGCTGAAATAGCTAAGAGAGTTAATATAATATTATAAAAGGGCAAAATTATTCTTTGATTAGCTTCTGCAAACATTTTCTTCTTTATGTTGGAATCTTGGGGTAAATCATTAAATAACAATTCTGGTAGATGTTTCTCCTGGATTCCTATGGTTCTATTTTTATCGGCGGTACTATTTGCACTTAATTGCCATAATAAAGTATCAAAGTTTAAGATGTTTAATTCCCCATTTTTATTTAATTCTTGGCGGTTCCCATCTGTAAGACTTAAGAAAACTTTGTTGTCTTTTTTTGTGATCTTACCTGATTTAGCTACAATAGTTACTGGCATTCCTTTGTTTTTATCTTGGAAGAAAATATTTTCAAATTGATTATTATTAATTTTATTTTTGATATAAAAAGTTAAGTCATTAGTAGGGTGATTAAAGACTTTTTCTTGCAGAAAGAAAGTTACATAACTTTCTTTTACATGCATCATAAGATCTTTAAATTTATGATTTACTTCTGGCATCCAGTAAAGGGTAACGAAATAATGAAATATAGTGACAACTAAAGATATTTTTAGAATAGGTTTGGCTATTTTAAAATTATTTATTCCAAATCCTTTTAGGATGTTGAGCTCTCGGTGAGAATTTAATTTGTTAAGGCTATATAGTATTGCTATAAATAAACAAATTGGAATTATTATAAATAATAAGGAAGGCAATAATAATACTGATAAGTAAAGAAAATCTAGGCTGCTTATACCATGAGTAACTACTAAATCAATGTATTTTAGTGATTGAGTAAGAAGTATAATAGCGCTAAGAATAGTAATGATAAAAAAGGTTGGATAAGCAATATTCTTGCTGAGATAATTATTTATTAGCTTCATTTTTTACATCAGTTACAAAATTATACTATACAAAATTACTACAAATTTAGCAAAATGCAATGTTTATGCTTCTATAGCAGTGGATGTTTCTAGCCCTGTATTAGCATCTCTTCCCATTAAATCCTGCAATATTTCTTCATAACATTTAGTTTGATTGTGTTGTTTATTGTATTCTAGTATAGAGATGGATGTTCCATCAAGTTTTTCAAGGTTTTGGTTTAGGTGGCTTTTTAGGCCAAGTTTTTCAGTATAAGTTTGGTTTGACAAGTTATCTAGCAAACTACTAGCAAGATAAGATTCACTGGGGTAGTGGTGGAATTCTTTTGTAGCGGCATAAATATACCCAGCATAAAAATAAGATAGTTTTTCTTGGCTGTCTGGGGTCAAATTTATAAAACTGTCAATAGTGCATATACTAATTTTACAGCTAAAACTTTTCGCAAGTTCAGGGTAGTTTATAACCTTCTTATCATTTTCTTCCACATATAATTCTTTAACACCGTAAGCTACAGAACTAACTATTTTTAAAGCATCAAGTATATTAAATATTGGAGATACAGTGGATTTAACTCCTATTATTCCAAAATCTAACAGGAGCTTAAGAGTGGATCCTACTCCTGAGCCGGTTACTTTAGTATGCTTGAGGTTTGTGTCGCTAAACACAGTTTTTCCTATATTATCCATTACAGAGCTATCTAAACTCGTTAATTTTTTTCCTATATTTAGGCACATTCTTTCTGTAAGAGGTTGTATGGTTAAGTTTTTTTGATATAGATATTGGTCACATTTATCTGGGGTATCAAAGATTTTTTCAAGATTTGCAAATTTTTTGAAATATGACATTTCTTTTATATAAACTGGGTCAAATTCTTCCAGTAGTTTTTGTTTTGCTTTATAGACAAGCTCTGATGTCATTTTTTTAAATTCCGCGCTTCGCTCTTCTTGACTGTAATTTCTAAATCTTTCTTTTAGAATTTCTATAGCTGAGTTATTTGGTTCTTCCCCATATTCTGGTGCATATCCTATACGTAGGATGCATTCTCCATTTTCTTTCAAAACATCATATTCATCTTCTAACCAAGATAGTAATCTTATGCTAATATCTTGTTTCCATGTTGGAACAGTTTTTTCCATCATGTCTTCTGTCATGTAGGTTAAAGAAACGCTTAGTAAGTCAGATGCTTTCGTAGATATATTGTTATATATGTGATAAAGATAAGCGATTACTTGTATACCATTTTCTGTGATTCTTAGGATTTGTTGATTTTCTCCTTGTAACACTTCTCTGTATTCGTGTTTAGCTTCAAATAGGTTTAATATTTTATTTAAGCTAGATAAGTCGGGGTTGTTTCTAAACTCTAAAGATACTATTTGATGATCACCTTTGTCCAATACGATAGAATAAAATTTAGGCCATTGAGCATATAGTTCAGCTGATATTTTATAAGGAGTTTGTTGCTTAAAAATTATACTTCCATCAGGTGAATTAAATATATTGATAGTAGGTTCATTCGAAACAAATATTTCGCTTGAAGAGAAATTTGTTATAGAATTATTTGGTTCAGACATTACTATTACCTTTAAACAATTATATTGTATTAGTGTTACATTTATCTATGAAGTCAATAGTTATTTTGAGAGGAAAGAGTGATTTTTTATTAAAGTTATCCAACGGATCTCTTAGCCATGTCCCAATATTTCATCATTTTATCCATGTTTTGGCCATGCATATTTTGATATCCTGCTTTTTGAGCAAAAACTTTAGTCATATTAAAACGTTTTTCAAATTTATTCAATGCTTGTTCTAAAGTAGTTTTAGTATCATAACCGCAATAAATACATAAAGAGATTACAGCATGTAGTAAATCTCCTATTTCTTCTTGTAATTCAGTGGAGTTAGTTTTATTCAGCAATTCTTCTACTTCTTTACATTCGCTAAGAATTTGTTGCATTACTGCATCAGAGTTAGGCCAATAAAACCCATAATCTTTAGCTTGATTTTCAACTAGTTCTACTTTTTTCATAATATTATTCATATTTTGTATTCCTCGCAAGCAAGTCTAGCTAATTCATCAACAAATTCATTTTCGGGATGTCCATTATGAGCTTTTACCCAGTGAAATTCTATTTTATGTTTTTTCAGTTCAATATCTAAATCTTGCCATAAATCTAGGTTTTTGATTGGAGTTTTGCCATTTCCACGCCAATTGTTTTTTTTCCAATTATCCATCCATTCGGTCACTCCTTGTTGTAGATATTTACTATCAGTATATAATTTACCTTTGCATGGAACTTTGAGATGTTTTAGAGCTTTTAATGCTGCCATTATTTCCATGCGGTTATTAGTGGTTTCTGCTTCTCCTCCGCTAATACTTTTACGTGATCCATTATATATTAGTAAGGCCCCCCATCCTCCTGGTCCTGGGTTCTTTGAACATGCGCCATCTGTATATATGGTTATTTCTTTCATCTTAATATCAACTCTTTATATAAAATAATTTAGTTTATAGAGGAAAATTAATAGCATTGTATGAGAAAATATTTACATAGGGAAGTACATAATGGTATGATCTTTAAAGAAAAGTCTTTATATGAGAAATATTGTTATGAAAAAAGTTATATTTACTTTAAGTTTAATTTGCTGTTGTCATGCAGCGGCAACAGTCCCTGTGGATCAAATGGTATCTATTTGTAGTCCATATCCAGATATAAAAACTGTGAATAAACCTTTAGAGTTTAATGGCACTAACAATCTTGCTCGCCCTCAAGACAGTGGTTTTTATAAAGCTGAGGGCGATGTAATCACTATTTATGGAAGGTTAATGGGGAGCGATTGTGTGCCTATTAATGATGGTAAAATATATATATGGCAGAATAATAGTAAGGGCTATGCTCAGTATAAAAGCAAGTCTGCTGTGAAAGCCAAGTGGATTGATCCAAATTTCACAGGTACTGGTATTGTTAACAGTGATAATTTAGGTAGATTTAATTTTATTACTATTAAGCCAGGGAGTGCTAATAAAACTACACCTCATATAAATATAGAAATAGAGCATCCTAAGATAAAAACATTTTCAAGTAAAATATATTTCCCATCAGAAGGAGGTTATATTTATGATAATGGAAAAATAACAGATCACGCTAAAATAGCAAAAATTTCTGCTGTGCCTGGTGCAAAAGATAGAAACGGAAAAATTGCTACATATTATATTGATATTACCTTACAGCAGAAGATAGCTTATAAGGAATATTAGCATATGCTATCTAGATTTATTCCTACTTCATTATTCATTCGTTTTATTTTAATTATAATTTTACCAATAATTTTTGCTCAATTAATTATTACTTATATTTTTTATAATAGACACTGGGAAAGTGTCAGTAAAAATATGTCATCATCTCTTGCAAATGATATTAGAACTGTATTTGCAATAGAGAGGCAAAAAATTGATCCTGATGAGAGGTATAAAATATATGGAAAGTTGGGGATTAAATTTGATGTTAAATCATATGAAGGTAAAAAAATAATTCCTGATATTTATGCACCAGAAGCTGAATTTCTTTATTATCAATTAAAAGAACATTTCTCTCGTCCAATACAAATTAAATTTACTCATGATGGAAATAATATTGTAGTTGAGATTTTTAAAAATAATCAAATTTTTAGTTTTATGGCAAATAGCAAAAGAATAGATAATCCAACTACTTATATTTTTATATTATGGATGACAGGTACCAGCCTTGTTTTCATTTTCTTATCAATTATTTTTGCTCGCAACCAAATAAGGCCAATTATAAAGCTTGCTAGGGCGGCTGATAAATTTGGTAAAGGGCAAGAAATTTCATTTTTGAAGCCAGAGGGAGCAGCTGAAATAAGAAAAGCTGCTGCTGCTTTTTTAAAAATGAAAGAAAGAATAGAAAGACAAATAAGCTATCGTACTGAAATGTTGGCGGGAGTTTCTCATGATTTAAGAACACCTCTTACCAGAATGAAACTTCAGCTTGCAATTAGTAAGAAAGAAGAAGATATGGAGATGTTAGAAGATGTTCAGGATATGGAGAACATGATTAATACATATCTTGATTTTGCTCGTGGAGATGCGCAGGAAAACACCAAAGTTATTTCATTTCGTAAGTTTCTTAATAAGATAATTGATCCATATCTTAAGCAGGGTATGAATATAACTATAGATCATAATTCAAATGTGAAAATACCTTTGAAAGTTGATGCAATAAAAAGAGGTTTGCAGAATTTATTAGATAATTCTTTTAAATATGCTAAGACGGTTATAATAGATAGTCATGTTATAGAAGATAATTTATATATTGAGATTCATGATGATGGACCTGGTATTCCAGAATCAAAACGAGAGGAAGTGTTTAAACCATTTTTTAGATTAGATGAATCAAGAAATAAAGAAACAGGCGGAGTAGGTTTAGGTCTTGCTATTGCTCGTGATATCATTGGAAATCACGGGGGGAAGATTCGCTTTGAGTCTAGTGAAATTCTATCAGGACTAAAGGCTGTTATTAATCTTCCGTTATAAAATAAGGGGCTGACACCTAATAAAATTCTTTAAGGATAGATTTGAGATCTTTGAAGGAGATGTTTGAGAGAGTTGATACTACTATCAGTAACGTTAGTACTAATACTGTAGTTATGATTTTTAATATTCTGCCATAATACTGATACCTAAAATTACAATCTTAATTTTTAAAAGGCGAGTATGCTAGGCTTGTATTATAATTATAATAAACACTTCCATTATATAATAAGGCGTTTAAAACTCTCCATAGGCATTTATTTCTTCATGGGCTCTTCTTTTGGCAATTTTTTTCTCAATTATACTTAATATGAAAGGAGCAATTATAAATAATATGCTTGCAATAATAGCAACTATTTCCATGTTTTTTAATTGATCATTAACTTCTACTAAAATTAATGCTGCTAAAATGGCTCCTAGAGCTGAGGCTAGATGTTGAAAACAAGAAATAATAGACATAAAACCAGCTCTGTCTCTTAAAGTAGGCACCTTAGAATATAAAGTGAAACTTGAAACATTGCGTATAGCCATACCAATCATGAATGGAGCAAATATTGTTAGTATAGGTATAGACTGAATTATAAATATCATTCCAGCCACTAAAGAAAATAATATAAATATATTGGAAATCCAAATTATAAGGGTGGAAGAGGTTTTATCAGCAAGTTTTCCAGCAATATGTAGTGCAAAAAAGCTACCTATTCCTCCTATGAAATATAGGTTACCTATATCAGATCTAGGATAATCTAAGTTAGATTGAAGAAAAGGTGATATAGATGGAATAATCATAAACGATGCTATTGAGCCAATTGCAACAACGATAAAGGACAACACATAAGAAGATTTATTGAATAAGCTTAAATAAGTTACTTTATTCTTATGAACTTCTGATAGATGTATAGTTATTTTAGGTAGATAGAATATTATTAATATAATAGCTATGATAGATAATGTAGATACCATATAGAAACTTGAAGGCCATCCGAAGTGGGTTGACATGGCTAGCCCCATAGGAACACCAAAGATTGCGGCTAATGAGAATCCACTCATTACTTTTCCCATAACGGATCCACGTTTTTTATCATCAAATAAATCTGCAATGATTGCAAAGCAGATTGAAGTGGCAGGGCCACCAAAAGCTCCGGCTAGAAATCTAGAAATTAGCATTGATTCTATATTCCAAGCATTAGCTGAAAAAATATTTGCTAAAGTTAATCCGGATAGAGCAAAAATTAGAACAATTTTACGTTCAAAGCGGTCAACAAAAGTTGAGCTTAGAATTCCAGAAAATGCAGCCGCTATAGTATAGCTGCTTGCAAGCCATCCTAGATTAGATTCTAAAATACCTAAATTTGCAGCAAAATCTGGGCCTAATGGCATTACAACCATGAAATCTAATACATCAATAAACTGTACTAAAAATAAGATTAACACAATTAAGGCTTCAGGAGTTTTTGTCATGGTGGTCTTTCTTATTATTAGCTTTTTGAATTACTTATATTAGAGGTTTTTAATTTTAAATTTTGAAAGACCCAGGTTAATCATTGTTAATACAATTGTCAACCTTTGATTTCATATTATTGTAAGGTTGTTTATAAAATATTAGGGATGCGTATGATCGTGATTATGATCGTAGACAGAGAAAGTATTTAGAGCCTCATAGCCAAATAATTTTTGGAAGTTTTCTTGTTGGTTAACATAGTTTGCTGTTCCTTCACAGCATATGTGTTGGTTAAGACATATTACGTGGTTGGTGCTTTTCATTACCATGAATAAGTCGTGAGAAATGATGAGCATACTCATATTTTTTTCTTTGCAAAGCTTATCAATTAATTTATATAAATCTAATTGACCATTAATATCAATCCCTTGGCTGGGCTCATCTAAAACTAATAAATTAGGTTTTTCTAATAAAGCTTTTGCTAAGAGAACTTTTTGCATTTCTCCCCCAGAAATTTTTTGTAGAGGAGTATGCAAAATATGCTGGATTCCGATTTCATGAATAGTTTGCAATAAAAGTTCAGAATTTGGTTTATGGTTGATTGATAGCTTTAAGAAAGTGATAACATTTATAGGAAGGTTAGGGTTTAAAGAGATTTTCTGGGGCATGTATCCTATTTTTATATTTTCTTTTACCCATATTTTTCCAGAACTTGGTTTAATTAGTTTTAGAATACATCTAGCAAGAGTGGTTTTTCCTCCCCCATTAGGTCCGACAACTGTGATAATTTTACCTTCGTCAACATCAAAGCTAACTTTGTCTAAAATTAATTTTCTATCTATATTAACGGATAAATCTGTTATTTTTAAGATAGGAGAGCTCATGTTTTCTCCTTTTTGTCAGGAGTATTTATGGCCGCAAAAGCTGTTAAGTTTAGAATATCATTAACTGTTTATCCCATTTCTATAATTTGCACTGATTTTTCTAACCCATATAAAATAGGTCCAATTACTGTTCCTCCACCTAATGATTTTAGCAATTGAGAAGAAATGTTTGCTGAATTTAAAGCTGGCATAATGAGTAGATTTGCTTCCTTAGTCAGTCTAGTAAATGGATATAAGCTTGATATTAATTCATAATTCACTGCAACATCTGCAGTCATCTCTCCATCATATTCGAAGTTCAATTTTTGTGAATCAAGGATACTTAAGGCTCCTTTTACATGTTCATTGCGTTTTGCTTCTGGATTGCCAAAATTAGAGAACGATAATAAGGCTGCTCTAGGAGTGTATCCAAGCTTTTCAACTTCTTTTGCAGCTTGAATAGTAATGCTTGCTAGTTCTTCTGCATTGGGAGATTCATTAACAGAACTATCGGCAATAAAAATAGTTTTTCGTCCGAAGATTATCATAGATAAACCAAATACAATATTTCCATCTATTGTGTTAATAACATTACGAACTTCTCGTAAGGAAATATGATATCCTCTAGTGGCTCCAGTTATCAATGCATCTCCATCTCCACATGCTAACATACAAGAAGAGAATGCATTTCTTCCTCCTTTTGCCATTCTTATGCAATCTCGGTATAAAAGTCCCTTACGTTGGTTTTTTTCATAAAGATAATCAATATAACGATTTAAACATTCTTTGCTTATTATTGCCGCATTACGAATTTCTAGACCTTCTATTTCATCAGATCCAGTTATTATTTTAAGCATTTCTCTGATGTTTTTCTCTCTACCAACTAAAATAGGAGTTCCATATCCACTGTCCCTCCAGGATAAAGCGGCTCTAATGATTTGTTCTTCTTCTCCTTCGGAGAATATTATTCGTTTGGGGGTTTCTTTTACTTGTTGATATACAAGGCTCATTCTACTATAGGTAGGGTTTAATCTAGCTCCTAATTCAAATTTATAGTTCTCTATATTAGTTGTTTTTCTTGCTACTTTCGTTTCTATTGCAGCTTGAGCAACTGCAGCGGGAACATTAACTATTAGTCTTGAATCAAAAGGTGTGGGGATGATATATTCAGGACCATATTTCAATGTTTTATCAGCATATGCGCTTGAAACTTCTTCAGGAACTCTTTCACGTGCTAATCTGGCAATAGCTTCTGCAGCTGCAATCTTCATCTCAGTATTAATAGTAGATGCCTGAACATCTAGGGCTCCTCTAAATATATATGGAAACCCCATTACATTATTTACTTGATTAGGATAATCAGAACGACCAGTTGCCATAATTGCGTCTTCTCTAATTTCCTTAACTTCTTCAGGAGTTATTTCTGGGTCGGGGTTGGCCATAGCAAAGATGATAGGATCTTTAGCCATCGACATCACCATTTCTTTAGAGACCGCGCCTTTTACAGATAGTCCAATGAATACGTCAGCACCATTCATTGCTTCAGCTAATGTGCGTAGTTCAGTATCAACGGCAAATTTTTCTTTCCATGGATTCATTCCTTCCGGACGATTTTTATATATTACACCTGAGGTATCACAAAGGATTATATTATTGCTTTCCACTCCGAAAGTTTTAAGCAGCTCAGCACAAGCAATACCAGCTGCTCCAGCACCATTAACAACTACCTTAATTTTTTTTATATCGCGGTTAGTTAAATGAGTTGCGTTAATAATTCCAGATAGGGTAATGATAGCGGTTCCATGTTGATCATCATGGAAAACAGGAATATCCATTAATTCACGAAGCTTATCTTCAATTATAAAGCATTCAGGGGCTTTAATATCCTCAAGATTTATACCACCCCAAGTATTTCCTAGGTATTTTACACAATTAATAAATTCATCTGGATCTTCGGTGCTAACTTCTATATCAACAGAATCAATATCAGCAAAACGCTTAAATAAAACAGACTTTCCTTCCATTACTGGTTTGGAAGCTAGTGATCCTAGATTGCCAAGCCCTAATACAGCAGTACCATTTGAGATAACCGCAACGTAATTTCCTTTTGAGGTATAAAGATAGGCATCAGATGGTTTTTTATGTATATGTAAACAAGGAACTGCAACGCCAGGTGAATAGGCTAATGCTAAATCCTGTTGAGTCATAAGAGGTTTTGTAGGTTTTAAACTAACTTTTCCAGGGGTTCCTTGTTGATGGAAATTAAGAGCATCTTCATCTGTAATTTTCTTTAAATCATCTTGTTTATTTTCTTTTGCCATTTTGTATAAAATCCCTTAATAAATACTAACCTAGTTATTATACTATGATAGTATATTAATTGATTATGTCCACTTAAGTCTGCATTTAAGAAGATAAAAATGATATATAAATTCCTATACTAGTTAATTATAGGAATATTTAAGGTCCTACTACTCTGGGAGTGTCGCTGGTCTTTTTGATATGAATTTGATAATCTTTGTATAGTAATTCATACATTGTTGAATAAGCATCAAGAAATCCATTGATAGCTACTTTAGGTTCCAGCCAAGGTTTTTTTGGATAAGGATGCCATTCGTAGTCATCAAAGAACATCATTCCTTCAGTCTTAAGAAGTTCCCAGGATAAAACAGCATCCATCAAAACATCTTTGGCCAGATGAGAAGCATCGATATAAATAAAATCATACTTCTCTCTTTTTCCATCTCTAACTTCTTCTATAAACCTCATTAGTGTCTCTGAAGATGGCCCTCTATATGCTGTCACTCTGTTATTTTCTATATATGATTTTAGATTGCTAATAAAGCGATCATACAAGTTTCTCTTATCATTCGGAGTATGTTCTAAAGAACCTTCCCAAGTGTCTATTGTATCAACAACGCTTCCCTCGCCATTACAGTAATTTTCGGCTAAATATAAAGTAGCTTTTCCTTCAAACGCTCCAACTTCTAGGCATCTTTTATTTTTTAAGCTATAAAATAAGTTTTTATAAGTGTCCCATATCTTAATATTTTTAGTGAACCAATCATGAGTGAAATTTTTATCAATGTATACATCATTCATAATATGGTTTTTACTAATATGATTTTTACGGAAAATTACGGCTGTAACTACACAAATGGTAAGAGCTATTATTATTCCTGCTAAGGTACTTAAGAGATATTTATTTTTCATGAATATTAATGTTTTTATTTTTATTATACTCGATGAATTCATTATTTCCATTTAATTCTGTTCCATGGATATAAAAAACGCCATCTTTTTTATTGGGATTATATATTTCAAACCCTAATAATTTTGTAATAAAATTTCCTATTTCATAATGAAATATAGGAGTAGGGATAGATTTTATTTCTTCAATGTTAGCATTCATTACGTAAGCTAAGAAGGGCACTTCAGCCACTTCTTCTTTTAAATCTGCATGTCCAAAAGCAACCTTACTAGAATCTAATACCTCTCCATGATCTGAAGTGAATATGATATAAGTTGGGCCATTAAACTTATTTTTATAAAATTGAATCATTTCGTAGATTAGATAGTCATTATAGAGCATAGCGTTATCGTAGGCGTCAATACGAAATTGTTGATAGTTAATTCTATCGGGTGTAAAACGATGAAATGCTGGATTATGCTGATAGTTTTCTTCATAAGGAGCATGTGCATTGCGTTGATTGATAACGATGAAGTTTTGTTTGCTATAATCAAGTGTAGGTATTATCTTTAATAAAGCTTCATCTTGATATTTATTAAACAATAATAGTTCTTTTTGACGAAATAATTTAAAGTCAATAAACTCAGTTCCTAGATTAGTAAGGAAAGCTCCTGATTGAGCTGAGATATAGAAGGTTTTGAATCCATGTTCTTTTGCTAATCTAAATAAATTTACTTTCTTATCTTCGATGGCTTTCATGTTATTGGGTTCATAAATATTGTTTATTAACAGGGGTAATGAAACTGGAGTTGAAACTCCACCTGATAATCCTTCCAAATATACAAAATTAGGGTCTTCTTTTAGTGATGATAATAATGGATTGGTATCTCTTTCATAACCAAATAAAGACATATGTCTATAGCTAGCACTCTCGCCAATTATCAGAATCACATTAACGTTTTCTGTTTTTCTATTTGTTGGTTTCACTTGATAATCTAGATAGTTATATTCGGCTATATTTTTGGGAGTTACTATATTATATATACAGTTAGTAACTGCGTATAGAGTATTACGCAGAGAGTGGTCACTAGGGTCTGGGTAGTAATTTTTGCCATGATATGCTTTGTCTACTCTATAAGGTATAATGCTTAAAAGAAGTAATACAGGTATTATTGCCAATTTAGTTTTAATTTTTTTATTATCTAATTTCTTATATGAAAATATTAGAATTCCATATGGAATTAATACAATAAAAGGTACAAAATAAAGGAAAGAAAGAGCTTCTTTTCCTGTTGTCCATACTTCATCAAACTCATCAAATAATAAACGAAATTTATTAGAAGTTATTAAGGTTCCATAATAAAATAAATTACAGAATTGGATTAATTCTAATATCAGAAATATACCTAGAATTATAAAAATAAATCGCTTAGGAGTAAAGCTTAGAAAGATAGCAAATCCAGTTAATCCTAGAATAAATTTTCCACTTAGGGCAGCTTGGTTATTATCGGTAAAAATTTGTGCTATAAAATCTGGAGCTATTAAAGATAATACTGTTAATAAGCTTAAGAATAAATTTAAACTGAGTGCTTTTCTAATTCTTGACATAATTCTTGTATATCTTGCGGTAAATCAATTTCAAATTCCATTAACTCATTAGTTATAGGGTGAATGAACTCTAGTTTATAAGCGTGTAAAGCTTGGCGTTTAAAATTATTTACCAAAGTTTTTAAGTTTGGAGACAATTTAGCCAAATATTTGCTTTGCGCTGCATTGTAGAGTTGATCTCCCACTACAGGAAATCCTTTGTAGTTTAAGTGTACTCGAATTTGATGAGTTCTACCAGTGTCTAATTTACATTCTATCAGGCTAAATTTTTTATTAAGTAAAGTATTTTTTACAACATAGTGGGTAATTGCTTCTTTGCCGCTTGCTTTAGTTACTATCATTTTACTATGATCATGCTTATATTTTGCAATATGGGTTTTGATAGTGCCAGCTAGAAGTTCAGGGCAGCCAAAAACTAGAGCCAAGTAATGGCGCTTAATATCACGCTCACTTAATGCTGCGCTTAGTACTTTATGAGTTTCGTCATCTTTTGCAATAATTATTAAACCGGTAGTGTCCTTATCTAATCGATGGACTATTCCAGGACGAAAATCTCCACCTATTTTGGATAAACTATCCTTTGCATAATGCACTAAGGCATTAGCTAAAGTTTTATCATAGTTTCCTGCACCAGGGTGAACTATCAAATCAGTTGGTTTGTTTAGTACCATTAAATATTCATCTTCAAAAACTATATTTAAAGGATAGTCATAAGGTAATAAATGTGAGGGCTTAGGTTTTATATAACCAGCATTTATTTCATAACTCTTAAGTTTAGTTTTAGTAGAAGGATTGGTTATGGCTTTTCCTTCACACATCACTTGCTTCTTTGTGATTAGTTCTTGAACTTGAGAGCGAGATAGATGATTTAGTTGGATGGTTAGAAATTTATCTAACCTTATACCTTCTTCTTCACATTCAATAATTTGTTTTTCTATGTTTTCTTGCATATAACTATAAATAATATATTCTTGAATCTAATATATACAGTGATTACTATTAAAATGGAAGAAATAAAAGGTCTGCTTAAGTGGTATCAACAAATGGGTGTTAGTGAAATTATAGTGGAGAAGCCTGGAAACTTAAAGAAAAAGCTTAAAAAAAGCGAAGTAACTTCTCTAAAAGAAGAGTCTGTGGTGTTTGCTCATAGTGATTTATCTATACAAGCTAGAGAGATGGCCGATAAATGTCAGACTGTGGAAGAGCTAAGATCAGCTCTTGAAAGTTTTGAAGGACTGTCTATCAAAAAAACAGCTACTAATTTAGTGTTTTCAGATGGGAATGTTAATGCTGATGTAATGGCTATAGGTGAGGCTCCTGGAGCTAATGAAGATGAAACGGGGGTACCTTTTTGTGGGGCAAGTGGTAAACTTTTAGATCAGGTATTAGCTTCAATAGAATTAACTAGAGAGAAAAATCTTTATATTACTAACAGTGTTTTTTGGCGCCCTCCAGGAAACCGCAAACCTACTCCTGAGGAAAATTCAGTTTGTTTGCCTTTTGTAGAAAAGCATATTGCACTAATAAAACCAAAATTAATTTTATTAGTGGGATCCACTTCTGCTAGTGCATTGTTAAATAGCACTGAAACAATTTCTAGACTTAGATCAAAATTTTATCAATATCAGAATCAATATCTTTTAAGGCCAATTCCTGTGGCAGTTATATTTCATCCATCTTATTTGCTGCGTCAGCCACTGCAGAAAAAAACAGTGTGGTATGATTTATTGAAGATTAAAAAGATTTTTTTGGTTAATGAATAATAAATCTGTGTAATATTTGTCTATATAGTATAATCAAATAATGAGTTTCCAATGGCGCATGTTGTTATAGAGATGCCAGCACCAGCAACCATATATGAAAGTATATCTTCTTCTGGATTAGATTCTGCTTCAAATATATAGTCGTAACCTAGTTTTGTGCTTGCGAGAGTTGCTCCCAAGAAAGCTCCGTTCATTGCTAGGCCCACTGGAATATATGCTAGTAAAACTCCTTTAGGAATAACGTCTAGTGAGGGATATCCAACCATCTTTTCTTCTCCTTTATATTTTAAAATGTTTTTATATCAGTATTGTAACTTATTTCCAATTTTAAATAAAAGCAATCAAAACCACCTAACGAGTTAAAGAAGAAAATTTAGTTCTGGATTTATTGTTGGGAGTGTTATAACCATAAAACTTTTTGCGCATTTCGTTAAGGTTTTTACGTATTGTAAAGGCTTTATCCATTGCTTTAAGGAATGTGTTTTTGTCTAGTTTGTTTACTATATATTTATAGACTACGAAAGAATTATAGTCTTTTGAAGGTTTTTGTTTTGCTAGGTCTTGATCTGTTAAATTATCTGCAATTTTTTTATATATACCACTTCCGTGAATTAGTGAAAGAGAAGGGGCATCGAGCTTTATGCTATTACCAACATGCTGGAAGATGGACTTTGGAGGAACTCTTGGTACAGGATCTAAGGTTTGTTTTATTCTTAGGGTTTTATCACTTAATCCAATAGCTTTATATAATTTAGCAGCTTTTGGAGAAAAGAACCTTGGGCAACCGAAATTTACTATATTTCCAATTTTTACTTCTGAATGGTTAGTGGCAGCATCTAAAGTTGCTATTCCAGCCACGGCCCCTCCAAGGCTATGTCCAGTAAAATCTACAGGTTTATTTTTATTGTCTCTGCTATTAAGAATTTTATAGAGGCTATCTTTTGATGATTCATATTCTTTCTTGAACCCCTCATGTATAAGGTGTTTCTCGTCTCCAAATTTCATATTAGTTAATCTACTATTTAAATCATTTTTTACTTCTTGTTTTCCATGACCTGATAAGGCTTCTCTAAACCTAGTGCCATGGTAGCAGACCATAGTTTTATTATTCGTTTCTATTACATATCCAGCTATATTGTTTTCATCTCCATTTTTATAAAATGGCGTAACATTAATGAGTTCGTCTTCTTCTCTTTGTAATTGCTCTTCTAATTCTTTTCTGCATAAAGTATAATCTTTTCTTTTATCTTTCTCTTTTTTTCCTTCTATTGTTCTTGATAAAGCAACGCCAAGCATGTTGGACTTAATGTGATCAACGGTGATTGGCATGTTTGATTTATCCTAGAAGATTATTATGATTACTTATAATTATATGATGTTATTTAAATAACAGCAAATAAATCTTTCTTATGTTCGGCATTTGATATATTTTCTTTGAATATATATTGTATGGAGGAAAGATGTTAATTTCATATATTGTTGTTTTTACTTGTTTATGGTGGATAATTTTTTATATGGCTCTGCCATTTGGTATTAAAACCATTGCTCCTACAAAACTTGGGCATGATTCCGGCGCCCCAAGAAAGCCTAATATAGGTTTAAAGGTTGCTATAACCACCATAATTACCATCCCCATAACTATAAAGCTGGTGTCTATAATTGAGCAAGGTCATTTATCAAGTTTTATCGACCAATATGTACAGTGGCTTTCTGCGGGATCGGATTAGCGTCCTAAGGACTGTTTACTATTTCTTCTTAAATTCGGCGTAGGGCGTTCTGGAGAATCTGAAATGGAGGGGCGCCTTACTGTTACATCTTTGTTGGAGGCGGTTTCCCTTACTTTCTCTTCTCCTTCTAGAATTTTTGTGCTATTAGGATTTTTGGGATCTTGTGGTATTTGGGCATAGTATTCTCTAATTTTATGAGCTTGTTGATTTAGTTCTGATAATTTATTCATAAGCGGTGATAGGTTTTCTTTATCATTTGCTTTTGCTATATCATTTAAAGTTGTTTGTGTTGTTTTTACAAAATTAACTTCATCTCGATACTTTTTTAGATCAAATCCTTCCCTCTGTGAAACTATAGTTGAAGCTGCATTCTTTTGTTCGATATTATTTAAACTTGTAATGCCTAATAATAATGGATAATTCTGTTGGATGTTTTTTGATATTTTTGTAGCTGATTCTTCATTCATGCCTTTATTAATAAAAAACGCTTTAGTTCCATCAAAACATCTCTGTTCTGCGCCAGTATCTCCTTTATACATTATATTTATACTATTGGCTGTTGTATTTGGAACACTAAGGCTTTCAATACCTAGTGGAGTGAAATTTTCAGTTCTAATTAATTCCTCAGCTGTGTTTTGGGAGATTTCTTTTGCGATGGATATTGCTAGACTGCCGCTTTTAAAATCGCTATTTACAAATGGTTCTAGATATCCCATACCTTTTTCTTTTAATATATCCGGGTATTTTCTTAAAGTTAGCATCGCTGATTTAATTTCTTTTTCTTTTCCGGTTGCAAATCCTTGATTATTTTCAATGATATCTCTTAAGGTTTTTAGTGCCGTGTTTACCTTTCTATTTTGAAACCATTTAAATGGCGATGAGAAAAAAGATGTTGATTGTTTTGCTTCTCTTTTAAAGAGTTTCTTTATTGATGAGAGCGACCAGGTTGATTGTTGCGATTCACTATTTTCTGTTGTTGGATTATTTTTGAAAAATTTATCAAATGGCCACATTATTCATATCCTTTAAAGTTGTTACTGATATATTATAGAATATATGCGACAAGATTGAATAACAAGTTAATTTTTCTACTTTAAAGTTAGAGCAAGCTTATATATTTCTTTCTTGCGTAGTTGAGATTGGTTTGCAACAATTTCCACTGCGTCGCGCAAGGACATTTCTTTCATTAGCGTGTTTAATTGCTTAAGTGTATTCTCTTCGGAATTTTCGCTGTTCTCATCTGGTGGGGAAATCATCATTACTATTTCTCCTCTCAATTTATTTGGATTCTCTTGATAATATTGAGTTATTTCCCTAGCGTTATTTCCAATAGTCTCTTCGTATAATTTAGTGATCTCTCGTGCTATTACAATAGAACGTCCTATAAAATATTGCTCCATCAACTTTAGTGTTTCTAATAAACGATTGGCTGATTCAAAACAAATTAGAGTAGTTTGAATTGAGTTTAGCTCTGAGAATATTTTTTCTTTAGCGGAGTTTTTATGAGGTAAGAATCCTATAAACATGAAGCGGTCTGATGGCAGACCTGATAAAGTTAAAGCAGATATAACAGAACATGCTCCAGGTAAAGTTTCTATTGCTAAGTTTTGTGAGCGTATTTCTTGTACTAATTTATATCCAGGGTCTGAAATTAGAGGGGTTCCGGCATCAGATACTAAGGCTAAGTTTTGTCCTGATTTAAGTTTATTGATAATTTTCTCTCTTGTGGATTCATTGCTATGGTCATTGTAGACAGTTAAAGGTTTGTTAATTAAGTGATGGCGTAATAGAGCGTTAGTGACTCTAGTATCTTCGCATAAAATAAGGTCTACAGATTTTAAAACTTCCAATGCTCTTAAAGTTATATCCAACAAATTTCCTATTGGGGTTGCGATAATGAATAATTTTCCGTTTCTATTTGTCATAAATTCTATTATAATCCTGAGGTGTTAACTTATAAATTTAAAATGATATGTCACGTTTAGTAATATTTTTATTTTCACTTTTTTTTCTAACTTCTTGCAGTAGTTTATATTCAGATCAGTCTAATGGCAATGTTATTCCAGGGGGTAGCATATCTAAAAAAGATCTTAAGGTTGTTGACTCTATGTCAAATGAGAAAGCGCTCAATATAGCTTTGCTTGTCCCTCTTAATAAAGAAAAAGAAAATATTGGTGAATCTTTAGTTAAGTCTGCTCAACTTGCTATGATGTATTCCAATCGCACAGATGTTAACTTAGTTATACTTGATTCAGGTTTATTAGACAATTCTTCTAAAGTTTTGTTAGATAAGTTAACCGAGCAGAAGATAGATGTGGTTATTGGGCCATTATATGGGGCGGCAACCCAGAAAATGGCTGCTTTAATTAGAGATAGGGGAATCACTGTTTTGAGCTTGTCTAATGATTCCAGTATTAAGTCTGATTCAGTGTTAATTATGGGTATTTCTCCTGATAGTCAAGCGGTTACAATGACAAATTATGCTATAAGCCGTGGGGTTGAGCATTTCCATCTTTTATTGTCTAATGATAAATTTGGCAGGTTAGTTGAAGATGCAGTGGGAAACATTGTGGCTAATAAAAATAATATTTCTTATACTGTGAATTGGTATAATTCAAATAATTCAGAACAGATTATTAACCAAGTTGTATCTTCGGTAGATAATAATGCAACTCAGGCAATTTTTATGCCCCAAGGAGGAAGTAACTTAAGTTTATTAAATGATTCTTTAGCCGAACACAAGCTTGATCAAGTTACTTTAATGGGGTTGCAAGCTTGGGATGATCCTAAGGTATTAGGTTTTTCTTCTTTAAATGGCGCTTTTGTCTTAAGAAAAGATCTAGCTGAAGAGCAGTTTTATGATAATTTCTCTAGGGTTTTTAATTCAGCAGTAAGTAATATAGACTTTATTACATATAATACTCTAATAATGATTGTTAACATGCATCGTGATCAATTGCCTTTGAATAAACAAAGTATAATTGACAATAATCAGGTTTATGATAAATATTCTGATGTAATCTTTAACTCAAATGGTTTAAGTTTTTATGATCTTTCTGTGGCGGAAATACGCAACAGATCATTTAAACCAGTGGAATAATTCTTAAAAATATGACTATCAATTTTATAAAAATGCATGGTTGCGGTAATGATTTTCTAATTATTGACACTCGTAATCAAGATGTATTTCTTAAAAAAAATCAGATTGTTAAATTAGCAAATTACAAACAATCAATAGGTTTTGATCAATTATTACTTATAGAAAACTCTGAGATTGCTGATGTTGCTATTAAAATTTTTAATAATGATGGTGGAGAGGTTTCTGCTTGCGGAAATGGTAGTCGTTGTGTAGCAAGATTAATTCTTGAAGAATCTAATAAAGAGAGTGTTACACTAGCTACTAGTGATAGGGTTTTGTCAGCAAAATATGATGGTGATTTAATATCTATTAATATGGGGAAGGCAGAACTTGCTCCTAAAGATGTTCAGTTTTCTAATTTATCTGGAACATTTGTGGAAATAGGTAATCCTCATGTGGTAGTGAGCGCGGAAAGCTTAGATGATTTAGATATTTTAAAATATGGTCCATTAATTGAGAATGATCCAAGATTTCCTAATAAAGTAAATGTTGATTTTGTAGAAATAATCGATAAAGATTCGATAAAACTGCGTACTTGGGAGAGAGGAGTGGGCGCAACGTTAGCTTGTGGTAGTGGTGCTTGTGCAAGTTTTTATTGTCTTTACAGTAAGGATTTAGTAAACGCTAAGTTAGTTGTAAAGCAGTCGGGTGGAGAAGTTATCGTAACTATTGAAAATGAAGATGTGTTATTGATTGGAACTGCAGAGATTAGTTACAGGGGTAGTTTTGAGCGCTGTTGAGGTTTCTACATTTGGTTGTAGATTGAATATATATGAAAGTGAAGCAATAAAAGAGCAATTAAAGGATGTGTCTTTTGATGGAGAAGTTATCGTCTTTAATACTTGTGCGGTGACTCAAGAAGCTGAAAGGCAAGCTGTTCAAGCTATTCGTAGGGCAAAGAGAGATTATCCTAATAAAAAAATCATTGTAACTGGTTGTGCTGCTCAATTAAATCCAGAAAAATTTTCTAAGATGAATGAAGTTGATAAGATTCTTGGTAATCAAGAGAAGCTTGATAAAAAGAATTATGTTTCTGAGGCAGAAAAAATATTGGTTAATGATATAATGTCTATCAAGGAAACTGCTGGACATATTGTTAGTAGCTTTGAAGGAAAAATTCGTAGTTTTGTTCAGATTCAAAATGGTTGTAATCATCGCTGTACATTTTGTACTATACCTTTTGCAAGGGGTAATAATCGTAGTGTAACTATAGCTGCTATAGTTGATCAAATTAAAAAATTGGTGGACAATGGTTATAAAGAGGTGGTACTAACCGGAGTTGATATAACTGACTTTGGTTTAGATTTACCAGGAACTCCTAAATTAGGAGATTTAGTTCAGCGCTTATTAAGATTAGTTCCAGATTTGCCAATGCTGCGTCTTTCTTCTTTAGATGTTGCTGAAATTGATCCATTATTGTTTGAGTTGATGGCTTATGAACTTAGGGTTATGCCTTATGCCCACATTAGTCTTCAAGCCGGCGATAATATGATTTTAAAGAGAATGAAGAGGCGTCATAATCGTGAACAGGTTCTAGAATTCTGTCATAAGTTAAAGGGGGTAAGACCGGATACTGTATTTGGTGCAGACATAATAGCTGGATTCCCAACAGAAACAGAGGAGATGTTTCAAAACAGTTTTAATCTTATTTCAGAAGCCAGTTTGCAGCTTCTTCATGTGTTCCCATATTCTGCAAGAGCTAACACTCCGGCTGCCAGAATGCCACAATTACCAAAAGCTATTCGTAAAGAAAGAGCTGAGAAGCTAAGAAGTGAAGGTAATAAAGAATTAGAAAAACTTCTTATAAATAATGTTGGTAAGAAAGTTAAAGTTATCGTTGAGAAGGATAACATTGCCAGATCTGAAAACTTCCTTCAAGTTAAACTTCCTAAAAAATTCCCCGAAGGAGAAATGCTGGAAGTGGAAATAAAAGGATATGAAGGAAAATTCCTTATAGCTTAGTTATTTTATTATTTATATGACAAAAAATTTAAAGGAGAATATTATGACAAAACTAGTTCTTTTAAGACATGCGCAAAGTTATTTTAATGCTAATGCTATAGTTGGTGGAAGAGGATCGGATCCTGAAATAACAGAAAAAGGTTATAATCAGGCCCTCGAAGCAGGAGAAAAGTTATTTCAGCAATATGGTGGTGATTTTGATTATATGGTGGTTAGTGGAATGACTCGAACTAACCAAACGGCAGCAATTGTGAATCAATTTTTAGGTATAGAAACAATTTCTTATGATAAGGAATTACAAGAAAAGGATTATGGTATTTATGAGGGGAAGAGTCTTAATAGACACAGGGCGGATATTCATTTAGCTGATTATGCGGAAGTTATTCCTGGTGGAGAAAGTGAAAAAATGTTTGTTGAGAGAGTTGCTAAAGCTTTATGTGTTTATCTTCAGGAGAGGGGGTCTTTAGCTCTAGTGGTGTCTCATGGTCATACTATAAAAATGGCTAATAAATATTTTTTAGACAAATATGAATATATAATGAATGCTGCTTACGTAGAAATTGATCCAGAGGAAATTACAGATTTGGTGGGTAAATGTTCTTTAGATAATGACTATTCTCTAGGTGAGTGTCTAGAGTCTAACGTAGTATAAGAAAGTTAAAGGTTTAATATCTCATTACTTTTGTTCTTTAATATAGCTTAAATATAGCTTAGTACCCATAATTAATAACTAATACTTATAGAAAATTTATCATCTTTATGGTGGTTAATCTTAAGAAGTTATCTAAATTCAAATCATAAACTTTCATTTAATTCTATAAAATTCAGGTGGTATTTTTGGTTTTATTTTTACGTGGGGTATAAATAGCTAAGTTTTTTTGTCCTTTAAAATCTAATCAAACCAAGGCTTTTTAAGTGTTTTAGGTGTTTATTAAAAATAAATTGAAAATAATCTAAAAAAAGTAAAATTTGCTGTTGACATGCTGAGGGAATGCAGATATAAATACTTGCCTACAGACATGGCAAATCACAATGAAATGCTGGGTTTGTAGAAGAGATGTATAACATAGTGAATATAACAACAACCGCAATTTAATGAACTGAGTTTATGTAGATTTAATTCTGCATATAAAAGTTATTAGATGCATATGCTAAAAAAAGACAAGAGCAATTGATGGATGCCTTGGCGTTAGAAGGCGATGAAGGACGTGAAACACTGCGATAAGCCCTGGGGAGATGTGAATAATCTTTGATCCGGGGATCTCCGAATGGGAAAACCCACCTGATTTATCAGGTATCATTTAGTGAATACATAGCTAAATGAGGCGAACGCGGCGAACTGAAATATCTAAGTAGCCGTAGGAAAGGAAATCAACAGAGACTCCGCTAGTAGTGACGAGCGAACGCGGATCAGGCCAGTGACTTAAGTGTAATAATTAGAATAGTATGGAAAGACTAGCCAAAGAAGGTGATAGCCCTGTATAAGTAAAAAGTATTTAAGTTCTTGAGTAAGGCGGGACACGTGAAATCCTGTTTGAACATGGGGGGACCACCCTCCAAGCCTAAGTACTCTCTAACGACCGATAGTGAACTAGTACCGTGAGGGAAAGGTGAAAAGTACCCCGATAAGGGGAGTTAAAAGACCTGAAATCAATTGCTTACAAGCAGTCGGAGCAGAACATGATTTTTCGGAGTCATCTATCTGTGACGGCGTACCTTTTGTATAATGGGTCAGAGAGTTAGTTTGTCGTGCGAGCTTAAGCCGTTAGGTGTAGGCGTAGCGAAAGCAAGTTTGAATAGAGCGAAGTAGTACGACGAATTAAACCCGAAACCGAGTGATCTATCCATGGCCAGATTGAAGGGGCAGTAAGATGCTCTGGAGGATCGAACCCACTAATGTTGAAATATTAGGGGATGAGCTGTGGATAGGGGTGAAAGGCCAATCAAACTCGGAAATAGCTGGTTCTCCGCGAAATCTATTTAGGTAGAGCG
>JAOARE010000015.1:0-37500 GCA_025210695.1 Rickettsiales bacterium | reverse complement strand
AAACTATGTTGATACTTTGGCTGAGAATAATGAAGTTAATTGTAATCCTTCACATCAATATGCTGTTTTATTTGAAACATTAGATCAGTTAGTAGAGAAACAAGGAAATAAGGGGATATTTCATGTTAATGATATATATTCTCAGTATTCTGATTATGCAGCTGATAGATTAAAAGAATATGCTAGGGATAAAGGATATAATGAGGTGATAATTGAATCTATTGCTGGTGATTATACTAAAATTATTCCTAGTAAGACCCTAGAAAAATATACTAAATTTTTATATGATAGTGTTCATCTTAAAAATCCAGAAGTATCATTTTATAATTATGGAATGGATGGAAATGAGATGCTTTCAAATGAAGAGAGTAGGGCAAAAGCCAGGTTGAAATTACAATTTCTTGCTGATTTATCTCATAAGGGGCTTTATTTTTTCCCTATAAATCATCATGATGTTTTTATTCCTAAAGAGGAGAGATTAGAATTCATTGATAAGGGTATTTTCTATAATCCTACCATTGAATATGGTGCGGTTGGATATGATTTTCCAGAGGGACATGAGCTGCCTAAAGATTATGGTAATGTATATTACATTCATACAAGTTATAAATGTTAATTTTGAACGGAGGTTGTTATGTTAAATTTAGAGTCATGTATCGATCGAGTTATAGATGTTATGAGAGAGCATGCTGAGTTAATGCAGCGTGCTATAAATGAACCAGATAATAAAGCGGAACTCACAGACTTACTACAACAGAGTAGTGATAGGAGTATAGCTTTAGATATAGAATGTGATAGCGATTCAGAAGAAGCAAAAATGTATATGAAGGATCATCTAGAGGTGGCAGATAATATTTTTGAAATGATAGGTAGAGCTACAACATTAGAATTAAAATTAAAGTATAGACTTGATGAAAACATTGCTGAGGATGCTAGATTATTTAAAGTGGTGGATTTATGGGGAGATCATAATCCATCCGCATGGGATAATATAGAATAAATTTTTATACTTAAATAAAAAGGGAAATAAAATGACAGAACAATATGATATAACTAATATAGCAGAGAGATATAACAAATTTCAGAATGATTTTGGATCTGGCGTTGTACAAGATTATGATTCTATTATAGAGGAGTTATTTTCCCCAGAATTTACTAAAACAGGAAATCGTACTCAATTAGTTAGCAAGCGCGATGAATTAAAGACTCAGCTTGAAGATATAAAGAAAATGGTGGGAGGATGGAATATAGAGCCTACAAGGACTATTAAATCTGCTGATAATAACGATTATGTGATTAGTTATAGTCTTAAAACCAAGGATAATGTTTTTGATGTTATTGCCATTTTGGAATCTTCTGATGGAGTAAAAATAGACTGTATTGATGAAATATTTCATATTGTAGAAGATTAGATTATATTCAATGAGTTTAAAAGAATTCTGGCCAGTTATTATAAAAGGATTATTAGAACGTTGCCCCAGATGTGGTGAGGGAAAGATGTTCTATAGATATCTAAAACAGGTGGAGCATTGTGAAATATGTAATGAGCACTTAGGCGCTATTCGTGCAGATGACGGCCCAGCATGGTTAACTATATTGATCGTGGGGCATTTATTGGCTCCCTTTATAATAGCATTTTCATTCAATACTATCTGGCCTAATTGGTTGTCTATTAGTATATGGTCTGTGTTAGTGGTGGTTTTAGCGATGATAATTCTTCCAAGAGCTAAGGGTATATTTATAGGGATTCTTTGGAAGTTGAGGGACTGAGGTTGTGACTATTATAAAAAAATTAAAGGATATTAAGGTTTGATGAATTCAACATCTAATTCAGGATGTTTGAATTGATGTTTAAACCAGGTGGTTTGTCTTTTTGCATAGTTACGGGTGACTTGCTGTGATTTTGCAATGGCTTCTTCTAAACTCCATTCTTTGAGTAGGTATTTGCTAAGTTCTGGAACGCCGTGAGATTTCATGATTCCGCAAATTGGATTATAATTTTGAGCCATTAGATACCTTACTTCTTCTATCACTCCAAGTTCTAACATATTCAGGAAGCGCTGATTGCATTTCTTATATAAATCTTCTCTATTTGGTTCTAGAATTTTCACTTTAAAGCTAGAAATTGGGAAGTAGCTAATATTCTCTTTTTGCCATTGGAGAATAGACTTACCAGTGAATTTTATTACTTCGTAGCTACGCAAAGATCTTTTCACATTATTAGGGTTTATTTTTGCTGCTGCTTCTGGATCTAGTTCACTTAATGCCTTATGAAAATTATCATTGCCTAACTTATTTAATAATTCCATTGCTTGGGATCTAGTTTCATCAGGAATATTAGGAATGGAGCTTAGCCCAAAAATTAAATGCTTTAAATATAATCCCGTGCCACCTACTATAATTGGTGTTTTCTTTAATGATTTTATGCATTCACAAGCGTCTTTAATCCACCTGGCAACGTTATATTCTTCATCTCCCATAACATAGCCAAATAAATGATGAGGAATGTTTTGTTTCTCTAATTCAGTAGGCTGGGCTGAAATGATGGGGTTTTCTTTATATACTTGAAGAGAATCAGCGTTAATAATTTCTCCATCAATTTCTCGAGCTAACTTTACAGCAAAGCTAGTTTTTCCACTGGCTGTGGGGCCTGTAATTATTATTATCTTATTATGTTTCATCTTTAAGGCTGCAATATTTGAACAAATTCAATTTCATCGAAGTTAACAATGGGTTTTATATAGAACGAATTATCCTTTTGAAACACATTACCTATTATAATATTTGGAAGAATTAATTCGCTATCTCCTGAGGTTATAACTAATTCTTCTTCTAGTTGATTGCTATGTAAATAGTCGCAGCTTAAATTTCCATTATCTAATCCGCTAGCAATAAATTTGATTCTTGAGTTAACTCCAATGGCAGGAATTTTTGATTCATTATCAGTAATTAATAGGATATTAGATGTGTTGTTGCTAGTTTTAATTACTCTACCGATAAAAGTATTTTTAGCTAAGACCATTTGTCTTTTTTTTATTCCTTGATCTTCCCCTATATTGACAATTAATTCTCTATTTAAGTAATTGTTAGTTCTACTTATTATTTGTCCGGTTACATAGTTGTATTTAAGTTCTTGTGTGTAATTTAGTTGTCTTTTTAGTTCTTGGTTTTCTCCTTTTATTTGCTTATAAAGATAAAAATAATGTTCTAATAATTTATTTCTCTCTTTTAGCTTTGCATTATCTTTACGAATAGTGAATAGGTTGCTGATATTGTCAGTAAATTCACTGAAGGCATATATACCAGAACTTGCAGAAGTTAATATGGGTTCGGTTATGTCAAGAATTTTAGATTTTATTGAGTCATAAAAAGGATCACTTCGATCATAATTTACCACTATCAATAGAGCTATAGTAAAACAAATCGCAAATGAAATTTTACTTGAGTTAGTTATTTTCATTTAGACAATTTTTTGCTATTAATTAATAATATTGAAGTTATTGCTATAGATGTTCCATAGAAAATTACTTGTAGCTGGGTTGGTTTAGAAGAATAACCTAAAAGACTATGAAGTATTTTACCAGTAATACTGTTTTCATTGATTAACCAAGAACTATCCCATATTTGTTTAGATAAGACTTCAATAAGATCAGCGGAGTTTAAATAATTTGCTAATTCAGACGCCATGCCAGCAGCTAATAATATTAGCATTATATTAATTACGCTAAAAAAGTTTTTTACATGAATTTTTAATAATCCATTATATAATAATAGCCCAAATGTTATGCCGGATGCCGTTCCAATAATAGACCCTAAAATTAGATCCTGCGGGGTGGAGCCAGCGCTATATATTCCACTTAAGAATAAAATTATTTCCATGCCTTCACGACTAATTACAAATATTATAACAATAACTAAAGAGAGGGTGTTTATTTCTTTGTTAATTAATCTTTGAGTGGCGTTGTTAATTTTATTATGCAGCTCTTTACGATGTTTAGTTATCCAGATAATAGTAAGATTAATAAAAATGATGGATATAGTTAAAATAATAATTTTGAGTATCTCCTGGCCATTTCCGTCAAATAATCCATTGATATAAGTCATAGTGAAAGCAAAAATTATTGAAAGGATTATCCCTCCAGTAATTCCTGCCAGTAATAATGTTTTCTTGTTTTTTAGACTATCTAGAGCAGCAGATATAATTCCTAAAATTAAACAGATTTCTAGCATTTCTCTAAAAACAATAACAGCAGTGGCTAACATATACTTAATATACCTTTATTTGACAATAATTTTTCCTTGGGCGGTTTTCTGGTGAAATTCACCAAAAAAATTATATTCGCCAGGTTCTAATGGGCCTATGTTTACCTTAATTTGTCCATGTGCTGGAACAATTTTCTCTCTTCTTAACTCAAAACTTTCAAACTCTTCTGCAGTATCATCTTTATTAATCACCATAAGCTTAATTTTTTTATTCGCAGGAATAACTAAAGTATCTGGAATAAATTTATGCTCAAGGATTACCACTTCATATGTATCTGTAGCAAATGAGTTTAGTGAAAAAAATAATAATAAAAAATATAACGCTTTCATGATTAAATTATATACCAAATTTTATTTTAAACTAACATCTTTTAAGTTTTACAGAGAATAGATTTGGACTGTCTTTCACTCTCTGTTTTTAATTGACCACAAGCCGCTAGAATGTCCTGCCCTCTGGGGGTTCTAACCAATGCTTGATATCCAGCATCTCTGATTTCTTTAGCAAATGCTGCAATCTTCTCTTTGCTTGAACATAAATATATACTTCCTGGCCATGGATTAAAAGGAATAATATTAATTTTTGCAGGAATTCCTTTGATTAGTTTTGTTAGCTTTTGTGCGTGTTCAATAGAATCATTCATGCCATCTAACATTACATATTCGAAAGTTATTTTATGATGCCTGTTAGCGGGATAGTTCCTGCAAGAATTAAGTAGTTCTTCTATGTTATATTTTTTATTTAAAGGAACAAGAATGTTTCTTAGTTCGTCATTCACTGCATGGAGCGAGATGGCCAGATGCACTCCTAATTCTTCTCCGCATTTATCGATCATTGGCACCACTCCAGAAGTGGATAAGGTAATGCGACTGCGAGCAAAATCAATTCCTTTTTGTTCCATAAGAATTTTTAGAGCCTTTGATACATTGTCGTAGTTATATAAAGGTTCTCCCATCCCCATCATTACAATATTAGTGATTTTTGGTGAGTCATGCCAATCATTTAGTTCATCTTTAGCTAAGACCAATTGCCCTATCACTTCGCTTGTCGTGAGGTTTCTTACAAATCTTTGTGTTCCAGTGTGACAAAAACTACAAGTTAAGGTGCAGCCAACTTGGGATGATATACATAATGTTCCTCTAGTTTTTTCAGGAATGAAAACAACTTCAACTTTATTTCCATCTTCTAGCTTTAATAGCCATTTTATGGTTCCGTCGGTAGATTCTTGTTTTTCAGCTATTTTCTGACGAGTAATAGTGAAATGATTGTCTAGCTTTTCTTGTAAGCTTGGTGAGAGATTGCTCATTTGAGAAAATTTTGTAACCCCTTTAACATACAGCCAATGCCATATTTGCTCAGCACGATAAGATTTCTCTCCCATTATGCTTAATTCTTGGGATAGTTCAGATTTATTTAAATTATATATATCTACCATACTCTTTGATTTCTAGAAAATTTACATTGATTTTTAAGTTCTTTGCTCATTACTGGATCTACATAAGCTTTTAAATCACCTTTTTTATATCTGGTGAAGGAATTAGCCATTTCTAGTCTTCCTTGTTCGTTCAATTTACAATATATATAAGATTCAGATGGAGGGTATTTGGGATTACGCATTCTAAATACTATATTATGAACGCATAAATTATCTTTATATCCTATTGTTTCCATTGTTCTGGTAACCCCAACATAGTCTCCAATTTGTAGACTGCATTTATGGGGCATGCATTGATAGATATAATAATCTGTATATTCATCACAGCTTCCTAGAGATGGCAATGGTTTCTCTGGCTGCGCAGTAGGTATATTTGCTGCTTGGGTTTGTGTAGTACTGTTAGGATTAGATGTGGCTATTGCCTGGCTTGAGGCGGAGGCAGATCCTTGAAGTACAATTAATATTAAGATAGTATAATATTTCATTTTTAATGCCTTATTTTATATTCTCTAATTTATCTATCACATTTTGTAAGATATATCTAGCTGAAGCTACATCATTTCTATCAGCTTGTTGCTTTCTAGTTAGTTCCATTTCTTTAAAAAAACGCCCCACTGCTGCTGTAGATAGTCTTTCATCTTGGAGAAAAATAGGTTGATTTAGAGGTAATACAAATTTTTCAATAAATTTATCTACCATAAAACAAGAATCACCTTTTTCTCCATCCATTTGAAGAGGGTAACCAACTACAATACCGTGGACCTTTTCATTATCTATAATAGAACGCAAGTTAGATAAAGTAAACTTCTGCTTCTTTAAATTAAATAAAAGATGTCCGCTGGCTAAAATTTTATTCTCATCACTCAAAGAAGAGCCAATTCTTACCTTTCCTATATCTAGTCCTAATAGACGATATCCATCTTTTAGAGAATTTTTAAATTGATTTATATCAAATATAATCATTGCTTACTTGACAACACCTAAATGAATCATTATACATAATAGCTTGAATAATATGGCTGGGTAGCTCAGTTGGTTAGAGCACGGGAATCATAATCCTGGGGTCGGGGGTTCAAATCCCTCCCCAGCTACCATATTAATTTCTATTCACTATTTCCCAAATGCAGTAATATAACAGAAAATATATAAAAAACTAGGGGTTTTTACTTTATTATAAGTTCAGTATATTTAAAGAACTTATATTAGCTATTGCTAAAGTTACATCCAATATTACCATTTAGTTTACACAAGAGTTCGCTCGGTTTTCTATTATGAGATGTTTTTTGGTTTTAAATCACTTCAAATTACTTTGAAGTTTATAAATCTTAAATAACGATATTGGAATAATTTTGCATAGATTCTCAATAAAAATCAATTTGTAATTGAGGATTTGTACTAGGTTTTATATTCATTTTTAAGAACAGATTTTAGATTTTTAATTATTGTATTTTCTGGAAGATTAACCAGATCGATAAGTTTATCTCTATACATATTATCTGCTTTTGATCTTATGTTGTCGATGTGTTTCTCTATTGTCCTGTATGATATATTTAATATGGAGGACGCGTTTTTAACTGAATGTCCATCGGCAATAAAGCTAATGCATAAAGCTTGACGCTTTGTTAGGTAAATTTTGTTATTATTTATATATAAAGGTATCTTTTTAATATCAAAGATACTGGATATTTTGGGAGTCGTTGAAGGACTGGTTTTAATAGTGTTAGAATAGTTAAAAAAAGCCATATTTCTTTTATCAATATTATAAATAAATTCATGAGCCTTTTCTATGAAATATCCAATAAAACTATCTACTAATTCTAGATTGTTAATGCAGTAATTTTGCATGATTTTATTGTCTAGATCCCCTGTAAATACAAAGTTTTCTATGCAGTCTTTATGCTTTATATATATGTTAAATCCATTCCATATACCAAGATGGATCATAAGGTCATGCAATTCATTTTCTACTGTTTCCGGCCAGAGAAAGTAAAACAGTTTGTTTGTAGGGATGTTATGTAAATGAGCTAAAAAAAACAGCCCTTTCCTTTGTACGTATAAATAATATTCTTTTAGCACTTTATAATTTGTCGCAACGCTCACTGCGCTGCCCTCGTAGTAAACCTTATGGTATGCAATTACAGAAGCTTTAGAAGCATTTAAGAATGGCTGGCATATGTGTCTTAATTTATAGTTAATGGCTTTATTATATTGATAGGCTCTTTCATTGTCGTTCGGTTTCATCATAGCATTTTCCCTTTTTATCAGAATAGGGCTACTGGAGAATAACGATATATTCCATAGGTTGTATGGTAGTTAGATAAATACAACTTGTCAACGAATTTTTTTTTGGTCGTATTTAATTTTAATTAATTGTAATAATAATCACATGAAGGTCTTCTTTTTTTATATTGGCAATAGACCGTATTGTATTCTTAGGAAAATGAACTAGATCTCCAGTTTTGGTTAGAGTGCTTTCTTTATTCATAGTAATTCCTCCATTTCCACTAAGAATGACAATGAGCTCGTCATTATCTTTTGTATTATGAAATAAAACTTCGTTGGTTTTTATTTTTAGATAATTTATCTTCCATTCATTTTCTTTTTCTTTATTGATAAAGGGAATAAATTGATTGAAGTAGAAATTTTCATCAAGAAAAAAAGAGTCTTTATTTTGTATAAACATAGTTAATCCTCCCTAATAATTTACTATATTATATTTATATACTTTTTATCAGGGGGAGTGAATACGTATATAATACGTATATTTATAGAGGATAAATACTAGCGTTATTCTATTTTAGGTTAAGTTTTGTTAATATTATTTATTTGGAGTGATTTTTCTCATTTTATATATTTGATGTGTTAGATAGTTAGATATCTTTTGTGACAGCATTCCAATAATAAACTTACTCAAATTAAAGATAATGTCTATTTATTCTAGGAAAAACTATTTATATTAATAATATGGTTATTTTAATATAAGATAATATATGAAAGAAATGCCAAATAAAAGACTTAAAACTATGCATCAAAGAGACCTAGAAATTGAATCTAGAATTAGAGACAGAGATATGGATATCTTCTCTGCTATAGCAACAAATAGAGTAGATATTGTGCAGAACAGGATTGAAGAGGGAGTGAGTGTTAACGCTGCTTCTGATGAATATCTAGGAGTTACTCCATTGGAAATGGCATGTCAGTATTATAGATTAGGTATCATAAATTTATTAATTAGTAATGGAGCTAGAGTAAACATTGATACCATTAAAGAAATGTTAAATAATCGTTATAATTATAAGTCTATAGAATTGCTGAAGACTTTTAAGTTGATGTTAGATAATGGAATTGGTATTACTTTATTTATAGAATGTTTTTCTTTAGGTAGCCATCCTATCCCCACTTCTTATATAGAGTTAGTATCTTTATTGCGCTCTTTTGATCCTAATTTATTTAATATTTTTCCTTTAAGTTCAGATGAAGAATTTGTTCACTTAGTGGAATTTTATGAAGAAGAGGCTTCAAATAGTTTTATTGAATACTATAGAATACATATGATTAATGATGTTGAAGAACAGGGGTATTTAGTAGTAGAGAATAGTAATATATTTGACGTTATTTCAAGAGAAATTATTTATACTGATTCAATTTCTTTAAGAACAGATTTTATAAATTATATGTATCTTATACGCGATGTTAGAAGTCAAGATAATATTTATATAGATGGATTTGAAGAGTATTTAGATAGCATGATATTATTTGCAATACAGTATTCAATAGACACTTCAATTATTCAAGATTTAGCAAATTTCTTTAGTATAAATATATATCTATATAGAAATATTGGAGAAAGCCCAATTTTATTTGAATCCTCTTCCAGTAATACAGAGATTCGCTTATTTGCTGCAGGAGAAAATTATTATTCTCTTGAATTGCCTGAAGTTAATATATTAATGGAGGATATGTCGATAGGGGATTCTAACCATACATATCATACAGGTGGTAATGAAGATGCTAGCCCTACATCATTTGTGGGTGAGGTAACGGAGCATTATAGTCTTTGATATTTAAAATTATAAATACTTCTTTTTAAGATATGTTTTAAAAACATCGCTATTTAGGGGGTCCCCAGTTGAGTTGATCACCAATTCATTTGAAGAGTATCTAGAGCCATTAATATGAATCTTGTCTTTCAACCAATTGATAATAGGTTTTAAATCACCTTTTCTAATTAGGTCAGCATTATTGATACTTTTATTCATTGTAGCTCCAAGTTGAGATGCAAACATTGCTCCTAAAGTGTAAGTGGGGAAATACCCAATAGCTCCCCAAGCCCAGTGGATGTCTTGCAAGCATCCTTCTGTGAAGTTTTTTGGTTTTATTTTTAGTAATCTATATATTTCTTCCTCCCAAGCTTCAGGTAATTCTTCTATGGGAAGATCACCCGATAAGAGAGCCTTTTCTAACTTATAACGCATAATTACATGGGCTGGATAAGTCACTTCATCTGCGTCCACTCTTATAAAGCTTGGAGAAACTTTATTAGTTATGTTATATAAATTTTCTGCAGTTAAACTTGGATGTTTACCAAATTTATCAATAATTTCTGGCATGATCCACTCGAAGAATTCTTTGCTATTACCTATATGATTTTCAACAAAAAGAGATTGGCTTTCATGAATTGTCATACCACAATGACCAGAAACTGGTTGAAGAATATAATCTTGAGGAAGATTTTGTTCATATAGAGCATGACCAGTTTCATGAAGCACTCCATATAATCCAGAGATAAAACTCTTTTTATCATAACGAGTGGTGATTCTCACATCATTAGGGGAGATTCCAGTGGAAAAGGGGTGAACACTAACATCAAGTCTACCACGATTTAAATCAAACCCTAAAGCTTTCATACAGAATAAGCCTAATTCTTTCTGCTTCTCTTCAGAGAAATTGCCATTTAAAGGAGTAATTTTTCTAGTTTTTTGTTTTTCTTGTGCTTGAGAAATAAACTCAGGTAGAAAGTTTTCTAAATCTGCAAAAATAATATCAATTTCTTCAGATTTACGACCCTTATCATATCCATCTAATAAGGCATCATAAGGGGAGAGATTAAATAATTCTCCTCTGCGTGAGGCTTCTTCCTGGACTAATTTTAATAGAGGTTTGACATGTTGGGCAAATAATTTAAAGTTATTATTCTTTCTTGCTTCTCTCCAGTTAAATTCAGAAGTTAGAGAAAGATTGGTTTTTTCTTTAACAAATTTTTCATCAACAACTTTGTTACATAAATATTGATATTTGATATGTGAAAGATTTGCCTTCTGCCAATCGTTTAAGTTTTCCTCTGATGCATCTTCAATAAGATTTTCTAGGGAAGGATCATTTAAGAGCTTATAACTTTCCCCAGAGAGATATGTCATCTGCATTGCACAAGAAGATGTAGCTCCTTTAGGAAGCATAACATTATTATCCCAAGAAACTAAAGCTTGGATGCTGTTTAATGTGCCAATTTTTTTGAAAACTTCTTCTAGTTTTGCATAAGCTTTCATTTTTTAAATCCTAGTTATTATAAGGAGGTTTGTCATATCCTTTTGGTGATAGAGTAAAAATTTCATATCCATTACTTGTTACTCCTATTGTATGTTCAAACTGAGCTGATAATTGTCTGTCTTTTGTGGTTACAGTCCAGTTATCTACTGGGCTTAATCTAGTTTGATATGTGCCAACATTAATCATTGGTTCTACAGTGAAAAACATCCCTTCTTCTAAAACTGGCCCGGTTCCTGCTTTGCCAAAATGCATCACGCTTGGTTCAGTATGGAAGATTCTGCCAATACCATGCCCACAATATTCTCTAACAGAAGAATAACCAAAAGGCTTGATATAGCTTTCAATTGCATGGCCAATATCACTCAAATGAGCACCAGGCTTAACTTGCTCGATGCCGCGCATCATAGCCTCATGAGTTGTTTCCACCAAGCGCTTTGCTTTAACTGAAGGTTTGCCAACGTAATAGGTCCTACTGCTATCGCCGTGCCATCCATCAACGATCACAGTGACGTCTATATTAATAATATCACCATCTTTTAATTTGCGATCATCAGGTATGCCGTGACAAACAACGTGATTAATTGAAGTGCAAATAGATTTTGGAAATCCACGATAATTAAGGGGAGCTGGAATAGCTCCATTTTTAATAATCATATCATGACATAGATCATTTAATTCAAGGGTGGTTACCCCTGGTTTAACATAATCTGTGATGAAATCTAAAACCTCAGCAGCCAGTTTTCCACTGATGCGCATTTTGCTAAAATCTTCTGGTTTATGTATTGTTATATTATGCATTTTTCTCTATTTTATTATTGTATGAATATAGCCTTAGAATTTAGCATAAATGAGCAAAGATGCAATTAGAACTTCACATAACGGTTGTTTGTTTGTGTTTTAAGAAAAGTTGTTTGAAGTGTATTTAAGAAGATCTTACTGGCCCCTCGGACCTTCGTGTCAAGGGTGACGTAATATGAGGTGATAAATTTATAAATTATAATGACTCTTGTCTAAACCACTGTGTTATAATGAATTTTTCTCCTTTTATTACAGGCTTGCCTGTATGCAAAGTTAATGGGTGTGCCAGTCCATATTCATTTAGATTATACCAAATTAAGGCTTGGCCTGTTTGGGGGGGGAAACTCTTATTTAACTTTGGAAAATAAGTTTCTCCACCTTCTTCCACATCATTTAATGTTATGATACATGTCCAGGTTCTATTCCCAGAACGGTTCTGGAATTTATTATAGTCATCATAAGCATCATAATGATCATTATAAAATCCGTTTTCTTTATACCATTGTCCTTGTATTTTCTCTGAATATTGAGTGGTTATACCGGTGGTTGATAGTATCTTTTGTTTTACTGATTGAATTACTGAATGAGCTGGAGTTTCATCTAGTTCAAAAAAAGTGGAGAGACTAATTCTTTTTTCATTAACTTTGCGTTCATTATTGTCACCAGTTGTAGAGCGAGTATTTCTTTCTTTTTGCATTTCAATGATTTTTTGACATTCTGTTTTTGAAATAAATTCTGGAAGAATAAAGAAAGGAATAGGTGCGTTTAATTCTATTGCACCTGAATTTTTTAGGTTGTTGACCACGTGATTGCAATTTATTGCGTCTTGTTTGCGTAAAATATCAGGGATGAATCTTAATTCGCTGATAATGGTGAATACATCATAATCTTGAGCGACTAGGTCATTATATATTCTTTGTTTACTTACACCTTTTTTTACATTAGACCAGATCCAGTCTTTCCATTCATCATTAAAAAAATACTTTGCCATATTTGTTCTTCAGCGGATCTCTCATTGTAATATTATATAATCATCTTGGGGGTAATTAATCAATAATAAATGTTATAAATGATCTTATCTATTGTGGTTTTACCCATATGATATATTATTATGAATACGAAGATTTATTGGGGTAAAACTATGAATTTAGAAACTCTTGATGCAGCGATTATTATTATTGGTAATGAGATTTTATCAGGTAAAACTCAGGATGTTAATGTGCAGCATATAGCTCTAGGTTTAGCAGATTTTGGTATTGTGTTAAAAGAAGTTCGAGTGATTCCTGACGTGGAAGAAGATATAATATCTGTGGTTAATCACTTAAGAGAAAAATATACTTATGTGTTCACAACTGGAGGTATTGGACCAACTCATGATGATATAACTGCTAAGACTATGGCTAAGGCTTTTGGTGACGAGTTTATTCTCCATAAATATGCTAAAGAAATGATGGAGAAACATGCAAAAGAGATTAATAGAGAACTTAGAGAAGATCATATAAAAATGTGCTATATGCCTAAAAGAGCTGTTCCTTTGTTTAATCATGCAACGGGGGCCCCAGGTTTTAAATTGGATAATGTTTTTGTGATGGCTGGCGTTCCTTACATTATGCAAGCAATGTTTGAAGAAGCTAAAAAACATCTTAAGAAAGGCAAGCCAATTATTTCTAAATCTGTTGTAACAGATATATCTGAAGGTAAAATTGCTGGAGATTTTGGGCTTTTGCAAGAGAAATATCCAAAGATTGAAATGGGGAGTTATCCATCCAAAAAAAATAATAAATGGAGCACCACGTTGGTTTTAAGAGGAAGTGATGCAGAGCTCATAGAAAAGGTTATGCAAGAGTTATTAGAAATAATTGAAAGATTCGATAAAGATGTTTAAAACACCTGATCAATTAACTGAAAAAGAAGCAAAATTAGAACTAGAAAGATTGGCCAAGGCCATAAAATATCATAACCAACAATATTATGAAAAAAACAATCCAGTAATTACTGATGCAGAATATGACAAATTATTTCAACTAAATCTTCAACTTGAAAAGAAGTTTCCCAATTTAGTATTAGATGATAGCCCTAGTCAGGTTATCAGTCCTGTTGTTAGTAAATTTAAGAAAATTACTCATAGTAAGCCGATGTTATCTTTAGGGAATGTCTTTAATGAAAAAGATTTACAGGATTTTATTGAGAGATTACAGCGTTTTTTAAATATCAATCATTGTCCAGAATTTTGCTGTGAAACAAAAATAGATGGTTTATCTTTTGCAGCTAGATTTGAAGATGGTGAATTGATCCATGCAGCCACTCGTGGTGATGGATATGTGGGTGAAGATATAACCGACAATATTAAACAAGTGCTGAATTTTCCTTCCAATATAAATCATCAAGGGGTGTTAGAAATTCGTGGAGAGATTTATATGACCCATGAAGATTTCTATGCTTTAAATAAGCTGCAAGAAGAAAAGGGTGTTTCTATCTTTGCTAACCCTAGAAATGCAGCTTCTGGTTCACTTCGCCAGCTAGATAGCTCTATTACAGCCGGTAGGAATTTACGATACTTTGCATATGCAATAGGGGAGGCTGATGTTAAAGTTTCTAAGCAGAGTGAATTATTAGATTATTTTGTCTCACTTGGGTTATCAGTGAATCCTAGATATAAGCTATGTAATTCATTAGATCAACTAATGGAGTTTTATCAAGAGATTGAGCAATATAGAAGCAAAATGGATTTTGATATTGATGGAATGGTTTATAAAGTTAATGATTTGAAGCTTCAAGAACGTCTAGGTTTTGTTGGCAAGAATCCTCGTTGGGCTATTGCTCATAAATTTCCTGCAGAAAGGGCAAATACTAAATTGCTTAACATTACAGTGCAAGTTGGAAGAACAGGTGCTTTAACCCCGGTAGCAGAGTTAGATCCAATTAATATTGGTGGGGTTCTGGTTGCTAGGGCTAGTTTGCATAATCAAGATGAGATAGATAGAAAAGATATCAGAATAGGGGATGTAGTTGTTGTTCAGCGCGCTGGGGATGTGATTCCCCAAGTGGTGGAGGTAAAAATGGATTTGCGCCCTGAAGATAATGTTCGATTCCATTTGCCAGAAGAATGTCCTTCATGTGGCAGTAAAGCAATTCGTGAAGAGGAAGAATCGGTGGTTCGCTGCCCAAGTGGGCTTGCATGTCCTGCACAGAGTCTAGAGCATTTATGTCATTTTGTTAGCAAGAATGCTTTTGACATTGATGGTCTTGGGGAAAAGCAATTGGCTTTTTTAATTGAGAAGGGATATGTTAAATCTCCTGCGGATATATTTAGGCTTAATGATCATAGTCAGGATTTAAAAACTTTTGATGGTTGGGGTGAGAAATCGGTAGTGAATCTCTTAGCTTCTATTGAGAAATCAAAAGATATTAGTCTGGCTCGATTTATCTATAGCTTAGGAATTCGCTCAGTTGGAAGCGTAACAGCTAAGCTGCTGGCTAAGAATTACCAAAGCTTTGACAATTGGTATTCCATGATGATTGCTATATCTAATAATGATCAAGATTCTGAAGATTTTTTAAATAATATTGATGGAGTTGGTGGAAAAACCATATTCATGATAGGTGAGTTTTTTGTTGATAAAGTGAATTGTCAAATTATCGATCAGTTAAAAGATTTAGTGAGAATTGAAGATTATGTTGAAAATGAAAGACAAACATCTTTGAGTGGAAAGACTATTATTTTTACAGGTAGCTTAGAGCAAATGAGCCGCGCAGAAGCTAAAGCTAAAGCTGAAAGCCTGGGGATGAAAGTTTTAAGCAGTGTTTCTAAGAATTTAGATTATGTTGTGGTGGGAAGCGATGCTGGATCTAAATTAACTAAGGCTCAAGATCTGGGCCTTAATATTTTATCTGAAAATGAATGGATGAAACTGCAGGATTACTAGGATGAGTGTTAAGAATAAAGTTAGAAATAGCTATTATATTTATAGACTATACTAATTAGCTTTCTGTAAAAATCTTGTTTCTTCAGGAGTGGATTTCCTGTTGAGCGCTTTATTCCTAGTAGGGAATCTTCCAAATCTTTGGATTACTTCCATATGTTGTTGGGCATATGGTAAAATGTGAGGGAGAAAAGAAAATAATTTTACGCTTAGAATTTGATCATCCATGTTTTCACTATGCATAAGTGGCATATATAAGAAATGGCGCAAATCATCATTGGCAAGTTGTTTATCAAATTCTTTTGATAATGCTTCTTTGGTATATTCTAAAGCTTTTTTATCATTGGCAAAGCTTAAATGAGAACCCCTAAACATATTTCTAGAGAATTGATCAAGGATTATAATTAATGCCAGAATAGTCTCTGGAGAATTACGCCAAGAGGATAATTTGCCATTGCTTGCTTTCTTATGTATATTGGAAAAATTATCTTTGATTAATTGATCAAACTCATTATCTGCAATAAACCATTTTGGCTTATTTTCTTTTGCAAACCAAAAATCTAGGATATCTTTATGTGAAAAGGATTCTGTCATTGTTAGGCCATTCTAAAATTATTATAGATGAGTTATAATAGCATATGAAGTGGCGCTAAAATACAGTTTTTACAATTCTGTCCATGTTAAGGATGTAGTCCCTGCGTTATCTTCGCCTATAGGGCCTTCATCCTTTATCCCATGAGCATCGTAATAGTCATAATAAAAATCTATATTTCCTTCATCATTCGAATACTTAATCATTGAATTGTAATATTGAGAGTAAATTGTTTGAATAGGTTGATCATCACCATTTTTTAAATATTTAGGATGGCTTTTAAGGAGAGATTCCATTCCATTTAATGTTTCTTTTATAACTATATGTTCTTTCTTGACACAAAATAAATTATTCTGATGATCAGCTGAAAACATATCATATTTACTACAATATTGATCTATTTTCTGAAGGAACTTATAATTAATATCTGCATAAACACCTCCTTGCAAGTAGGTTATTGAACAGCGTAATGTGTCAGAGGCCATACCAAGTTTATTTACATCAATCAATTTTATAATTTCATCAAATAATTTAAGTTCGTCTTTATAGTCATAAATAGATCTAACTTCTATATTATGTTTTTCTAAATATTTAACTGATTTAGGTATAAGTGATTTATCATTAGTCCATACAACATGAGACCATTGACCATCATTTTCAAAGAATTTTTTTTGAGCTATTAAAGATTTAATATCGTCTTTATGGATTTCTCTCGGGGAATTTTTATTTGTAAGCCAAATTCCATTCACTTGCTTAAGTTTAGTTTCAGTGCTTTTGGTATTATGCTTGGAGGAAATAGCCATTTTTTGGGTATAGAGATCTAAATCTTTATAAGTTAAGCTATCATGAGCTCTTTTCCCACTTAGTAATTCGCTATTTATTTTATAATATTGATGTCCTGCTTCGGTAGCTGCTGCATATTGAAATGATTTCATCATTATAGAGTTTTTAGAGCTCTCTCCAATATATGATTTATGTAAATCCCACATAATATAAGGACGACATTCAAAACCTATTTTAGTTGAAGCATAAAGTTTATCTAAAATTTTTCCCATTCCAGAATAATATGTTTCTTGGTAATTATTGCTATTAGCAAGGGCTTTATCTAATGCTTTTTTACATATTTTTGCTGCTTTGCTACATTCGCCGATAGAATTTGATTTAGTTGGGTTTCCCATAGTTTTTCCTATGCTCTTTTAATTAAGAATTAATTTATTATGCAACATAGTATGTTTTAAAAGAAAAATCAATAAAATTATTAACTTTTGTTAATAAAAAAAGAGGTAGCAGTATAGCATATATATTATACTGCTGTTTAATAATTTAGATCTTTTTGCTTTTCTTAGTTATCCAACCATATAATTTATTAAAGTGAATAACGAATAAGTTATTTCCCGTTACATTACCAGAAGTGCAGATGGGGTCTAATAGCATATAGCATATAGTTATTAGAGCTGTCATTTCTGCTGTGAATCCTAAGCAGCTTTCTAGTACTGGAATCATAACCAAAATACTTCCACCTGGAACTCCCGCTCCTGAGAATTTTGTGATAACAAAAGTCATAGCAAATATCAAATAGGTTTGTGGGTCTGGCATTGTGTGACCAAAAGCCATAAGTAGAATCATTGCCATGGTTGGAATAATGATTGAATCGCCAATCATATGAATATTCACAGTTGCTGGCATCACAACATCTGCAACATTCTTATTTTTGGTGTTTGCTTCCGCGGCTTTAATAGAAAATGGAAGGGCTGCAGCGCTGGACATGCAGGTGAATGCAGTTATGCAAGGTGCTGCAATATTGCGTAATATATCTCCAGCTTTTTTGCGGTAGAAGATAACTGCCATATAAAGAATAATAGATAAATAAACTAATAATACAATTATCATAAGGACGAAGGCTTGAGGGTTAACCGCCAATACATCGCCAATTATATCATCGCTTAATAGCTTTAATAAAAATCCAAAAATAAAAATTGGTAGTAAAGGAACAAAAAATTTCTTTAAAAATATATCTACAATTTTTGCTGTAAATTTGGCAATTTTATTTGCTCTTTTTTCAATCTTAGGATAGCTGATGCAAGCAAGAATTAGTGAAAATAAAAGCACCACATTATTTGGTACTAATTTTGGAATTGATAACTCCCATAATGGAGCCATTCCAAGTGCAGTTTCTGGTCTATGGAGAACAACATCTCCAGTAAATACTATGAAATAACTAAAAACTCCGGCTATTCCCACGCTAAAAAAGTTTGAAGAAACTATGCAAACCAGCAATAGCACCATAAAAGAAAGAGCGTTACCTCTTATTTTTGCAAAGGCACTATATACAGAGCTGAAGATTATGAAAGGAATCATGAATATGAGAATTTCTTTTAAAATGAAGCTGAAAGTAAGAAATATTCTCTTTATTTCATGTGGAATTAATTTAAATGTAAGAAATGCTATAGCAATGGTGAGCACCAACCTCATGGGTTGTGATGATATAAGTTTCAATAATTTATGCATGAGGGTTTTATCCTGTTAAATATAGTTATGATTGTTATAAAGACTAAAATATGAGTCTTAACAGGATGGTTCTTTTATAGTGATGCAACCAGAGAGATATGAAACATACATAACCAGCACCTTATAAATTTAAAGTAATATATTAAAATATATGTTCACATTTTTAAAAGTTGTTGTCAATAAATAAGTTTACGTTATTGCTAACCATAAAAAGTTAATCGTTATTCTTGAAATATTATTTTTAAACTATGGTTTGGTCTGGCGCCAGATTGGTAGATAATTTCAGCAGCAGCTTTGGCTGCCAATTAAGATGTCTATTTTGGGTAAGATATTAATTATTTTTGAGCCATAATTTTCAATATAATAATTATCTAGAACGACCTTTGTTCTTTTTTTGGGATTCACTCATTGCTTTATTTATCTCCATGCCCCTAGCTACCATATCTATTGCTCTGCCTTCATGCTTTGAAATATATTCTCCCATGAGCTTACGCTTCATTCTTGAAAGAAATTTTCTTCTTTTTTTAACTTCGTTATAAGCACTAGCATGTTTTTCTCTATATTCTTTGTTCTCCCATTGTCTTGTAGCTTCTTTTTGCTGCGATTTTAATTCTTTATGAGTGTGTTTGGGAGACGCGGTCAAGTCTTTTTCCTGTTTTGTATGATAAGCAGTGAAAATACGATCGTATTCCCTTTTCTTGTCAGGATTAGACAGGGTATTATAAGCTTCTTGATTTTTTTTTATTTTTTCAGGATTATCTATACTAGCCTTATTAGCGACTTTTAAAGCTGCCTCTAGGTCGTATATTTCAAATTGATTATAATTAATACCTAATGTGTTATAGTGGTTTGGTGGTTCTTTCTCCCCCCTAACATGACTCACTTTTCGATCATATTCTGCTCTGCTTTTGTCATTACTCAGCGTTTTATAAGCTTTTCTAATACGGTCCATAGCTCTTGAATCATCCTTAAGAGCATGAGATAACAAGTTAAAATGATCTTTGATTTCTTCTTTACTGGCATTTTCCTTAACATCTAATACATCATAGGGTAAGCTGCTTAGATCTTCGTTGTTATAAGATCTTAATTTATCTAGGTAGCTCTCCTTAAAAGAGACTAACTTATGATCGTTACTGTTATTCTGACCTGCCATTTTTCCTTACATTCATTTTTAAATAAACAATCAGATATTAACAAGCATTGATTAAAAAAAGATTAATTTAAATAATAAATAAATTATTTCTAAAGCTAATGGGGTTATTGCTCTTGAAATATTATTTTTAAACTATGGTTTGGTCTGGCGCCAGATTGGTAGATAATTTCAGCAGCAGCTTTGGCAGCTAATTCACCAGATTCTCTTAATGTATAATTATGAGTTTGTCCATATAGGAACCCTGCTGCAAAGGCATCTCCAGCGCCGTTTAGGTCAGACACTTTATCAGGTGTAACCTTGCTATCTATATGAATTCTTTCATTTTTTGTGGCTATTAAAGCACCTCTTTCTTCTTGTGTTATGACTATAATTTTTATGTGTTCAAGATATTTTAAGACTGCTGTTTCTAGATCTTGAGTTTTAAATAAATTTTTAGCTTCGTTTTCGCTGCCAATTAAGATGTCTATTTTGGGTAATAGGCTAATTATTTCTGGGCCATAATTTTCAATATAATAATTGTTGTTTAGGTTAAGAGCACTTAGAGCATTGTTATTTTTAGCAATATCATAAGCTTTTATTACAGTTTTGCTTCTAACACCTCCGTGGTCTAAACTGGAGCTGTCGGTATAGATGATCTTGCTGCTTTTCATGGCTTCATAATCAATGAAGCTATCGTCTAAATCGTCAATAATATTAGTGGCAACTGCAAAGGTTCTGTCTTTATCTGGGGTTATGAAGGTGATGCAGCGAGCTGTTTGTTTATCTATTCTCTTATCAAAGGGGCTTAGGTAATCTACATTTTCTTTTTCTAAGCTTTTTACAAATAATCTACCTAATTCATCGTCAGCTACAATTGAATTAAAGGCTGTTTTTCCTCCCATACTTGCTAGATCTACCATTGTATTGGCTGAGCTTCCACCGGGAATGATTAGTGGATTACTCATTTTAGAAGCAATTTCATCTGCTGTGCTTTCAGTTACTTTTATGGTATCTCCTTTTTTAAAGTTGGTTGGCATTATGCGAGTCATTTTCTCCTGGGAAGTATATGATATAATATCAACTAATGCATTGCCGATTGCAATTACATCATATTTCTTATTTATTTCAGCATGAGAAATGGAAGAAAAAAGTGGCAGAGAAAGAAAAATAAGAGATTTTTTTAGTAACTTCATAGTAGTTTTCCTTTTTTAGGGATCAATTAATAGTGGTTCAAGAGAGGAAGGGAGTCAATAGGAAAAAATATAAATATTTGACAGATAAATAAGAAGATGGTTACATATAATCAATGTAAATGAATTAGAGCAAAGGTCTAATAATTATTTTATTCTGGCTGACAAAGTATTTCGTCATTCTTGAACCGAAGTTTCGAGAATCCAGTTAAAGTTTAAAGATTTTACTGGGTCCTCGCGCTCTAAAGAGCTCAAGGATGACGTAAAAACAGGGAAGCACAAGGATGACGTAAAAATAGGGAAGGCAAGGATGGCGGAAGAGGGGATGGATTATCCTTTAAATAACGAGTAAGAGAGAAATAAAATTGGTTAAGTTTAGAATTAGAACAGTGCTATTTACTTTATTGGTGGTGGGAGTGATAGGTTATTTTGGTTACCATATGATAAGTGGTGGAAGGGGAATCCTTGCTTATCTTAAATTGAATAAAGAGATATCTGAGCTTCAAGAAGAACTAGAAACTGTTAGAGCAGAGAGAATTATTCTGGAGCATAAAGCTAATTTACTTAAGTCTAGTTCTTTAGATCTTGATCTATTAGAGGAAAGATCTAAAGAGGTTCTGGGCTATGCAAAACCTGAAGAAACTCTCTTTATTGCTCCAGAAGATAAGAAGTAGGACTACATAATTCCACCATCTGGGTCGTAAGTATCTCCGCCAAATGGGTTTTTGTTATATTCTACCCAATCTCTATAGCTACAGGGCATATTACCATCGATGCCATTAAAATAAAACGTATTTGGAGAACCAGACATTTTGCGAGGATACATGCCTTGAGTTATAGCCTTAATTTCTTCTAATATCCTAGTAGGATCATGGACGGTAGTTATTGTTTCTGTCTGATTTTCTTCTATTGAGTCATCTTTTATTTCATCCCCACTGTCAGAGTCATCATCAATTCCAAATGTAAGTTCCTGGTCATCAACAGAATATTGATATGGTCTTAGGAAGTCTAGCAATGTATTTATAGGCTCAATTTGATTTGTATACAATTCATTATTGTTATGTTGAAGTTCTAATAAAACATCTCTAGCAACTTCGGCAATTTCAATCATTGCTGAGGACTCTTGATTCATAGATTGAAATATATTAAGGATTTCTGTTATGTTAGCTCCTGCTAACTGTCCACTTTGGAATTGTATTATGGTTTCATTTACTATTTCTCTAAAAAGATTTATTTTTTCTGCATTATTGCTAGATTCAAATTGAGCTGTTAACACAGCTATATCTCTTGGCATAATTATTACCTTACATTTTTATTTAGAAATTTAATAACTGGGAAGCCAGTTTATCTAGAAAAATATTTTTGTCATTAAAAATTTTTATTTTCTCGCGAGACTTTTTAATAAAGTTTTTGGCTTCTGTCAAGGTTTTTTCTTTGCCAATAATTTGAATGATATTATTATTGCTTAGAGGTTTTGGCTCTAAGATATCTTCTAAATCATCAATAAATTGAAATGCTAAGCCAAAATTTTTGCCATATTCCAATAAAGATTCTTTTTCTTCTTTTGATGCAGATCCAAGCACGGCTCCCATTTCGCAGCAGGCCATAAAAAGCTTGGCGGTTTTCATATATTGTGAGTTAACTAATTGAGCGTAATTGGTGTTGGTCTCTTTTTCATAAATTAAATCGAGCATCTGTCCACCGGCCATGCCGCTATATCCTATGTTTTTAGCAAGGACTGCTACTAATTCACAACGGATTTTAGGATCTGGATGAGTGTCTTTGTGAGCTAAAATTTCGAAAGCTATAGTGAGAAGGGCATCTCCAGCTAAAATAGCAGTGGCTTCGTCAAATTTTTTATGACAGCTGGGCATTCCTCTACGAAAATCGTCATCATCCATTGCGGGTAAGTCATCATGAATTAAAGAATAGCTATGAGTGATTTCAATTGCTGCTGCTACTCTCAGGGAATGTTGTTGGGGAACATTAAAGATGTCAGCACTACGCATTAAAATGAATGGACGTAGTCTTTTACCTGGGGATAATGCACTATAACGCATTGCTTGGCAGATGCGGTCTTGCCTTTTGGGTAATAAATCAGCAATTTTCTGATCTACTAACTTAATGGTCTGTGCAATAAGATCTTCATAAGAACTAGTCATCAGAATCTAGATATTCTATTTCAATTTCCTCTTCATCATCATGGATTGGATTAGAAGTTTCTTCTTTTTTGTTGTTTTCATTAACAGGAACTTTTTTGGTATCGCTGCTTTCTATTACTTGAGGAGTGTCTTTTGTTTTTACCTCATGTTTAATATTCACTCGGATATAGCTTACAAATTTACTTACTCCATTAACATTATTCACTATTTCTCTAATGGCATTTAATTCTTCTTCACTTCTTGCTATTCCTAAGATGTAAACAGTGGCATCAATTGTTTCTACGCTAAAGTTTATAGAGCGAACATGATTATTTACAAACATCTTCGATTTAACCTGAGTGGTAATCCATGAATCGCTTCCATATTGTTTTAAATTGTTTTGATTGGTTTCTTTAGATAATTTAATTTCGTTGATAACTTCTCTAACTCCAGATTGTTGCCAAACAATTTTTAGAACTAATAAACGATCTTCTGCACTGTTCACAGTTCCAGTTAGCAATACTCTTCCTTCTGAAACTTCAACGGATATATTGGTTAAGACACCTTCTATCTCTTTATTATGTTCAAGAAGTCCTGCTTTTATTTTTGTCCATATATTGCGGTCATCAATGGAGCTTCCTACGGTTTTTTCTTTAGATAAAGTGGTCCCTGCACCAACTGCGCTACCAAACAATAAGAATGGTCCTGCGCAGCCTGAAATTATGCATAGGGATGTTGTTAATAGTAATATTCTCAATCCATTCATCTAAAAATTCTCCAATTTTATATCTTAAGCTAAGTAGCTTTAGCTCATTATATCAAAGTCTTGTAAGAGCTCAAGAAACTTTTATAGCTCTGATATATTTGCTTTAGCTAAGTGAATTTTTAACTTGATTTTTAGGATTATATATTTTTAGTTTTAGGTGTTCTTATGGCTTTTAATCTTTACAAAATGCCATATATATGCAACAATTCGATCAAATTTTATTAAGGGTAAGATTAATAATTATGGCTGATTTAGATTTATTAGATGAAGTTCAAGAAGATTTAAAAGAAGAGAGATATGGTCGTATTGTTAGTAGACTAACTCGTGTTTTTTTAGTCATAGCTGCAGTTACTTTGGTAGCTACTAGCGTGTATGTGTGGAGAGATAATGCTAGTACTAAATTACAGAATAAGTTAAGTGTATTGTTTAATAAAGCTTTGTTGGCTGTAGATAATAATAATCTTGATGAGTCTATAGTTTATTTTGATCAAATTATTCAGCATCCTAAGGAGCAATACGCAGCTTTAGCTTATTTACAAAAAGCGGCCGTGTTAGTGAAGCAAAATAAATTTGAGGAAGCTCAAAAAGAATTGCTTGAGATGTCTAACAATAAAAATTTTGAAGATGCTTTGAGAGAATTAGCTCAGGTAATATTTTTAGGTAATCAGTTGCAAATGAATGATTTAGAAAGCCCTGTAACATCAGAAATGCTAGATAGATTGGTTAAAAATAATAATATTTGGCAATTATCAGCTTTGCAGATGAAGGCATTATATGATTTAAAACAAAATAATATAGAAGATGCAAGAATTGCTTTAAAGGAGATTATATCTTCCAATGAAGCTAGTAAATACAGTCAAGATACTGCCTCAAGTATATTATCTGTTATATCTCGATCTAAATAGGCAAAGTTTATGAAGTTATTAGGAAAACTGTTAAGTCAATTATTGCTCCTATCTGTATTAGTTTCATGTGCAGAAGGGGAATTGTTTGGTCCAAAGAAACCACCTTTGCCTGGAAAGAGATTGAATGTTCTTCACTATGATTTATTAAAAGATAAAACCCTTACTAAAGAGAATATAGTTATTCCAGAACAAGAAGATGTTGGTGCATGGCAATATAGTGATATTGGTCAATATACGGGTTTGCCTTCTAATATAAAATTGGGAAAAGAGTTGGTTTTTAAAAAAAATATTAATATAGGCGATTTTGATTCTAGCGCAGGGTCTTCTATAATGATAGTAGAAGATATAATTTATAGTTATGGGAATGGAGTTTTATCAGCCTATAAAATGTCATTTAACAGAACAATTTGGTCAGTTAAGGCAGTTAAGGGCAGTGATGTTGATGATATTATAGGTGGTAGTATAACTCATAATGGGGATGTGATTTATTTATCTACGGGTACTAGAGATTTAATAGCTTATAATGCTTATAATGGTAAAGAATTATGGCGTTATTCTTCGCCAAATGTACTGCGCTATATGCCAGTGATAGATCATGGTAGAATTTATTTATCAAGCACCGATAATACTTTGTCTTGTTTAGATTTGGAGGGAAACCTTCTTTGGCGCTATGATGCACCTATTTATTCTTTAATTACAAGCCGTATTTATATACCTAACATTATTTATGATGATAAGATTATTAATATTACCACAGCGGGTGATTTAATAGTGTTGAATCGTTACAATGGTGAAGAAATAACTGAGGTGAGTTTAGCTACAACCTCTATTATAGGTGATGGTAGTTTGGCTAAAGGTCCAATAGTTTCATCAGTTTTAAGAGATCATTTTTTATATATATTAACTGGTGAGAGTGACTTAATAAAAATTGATTTGCAAAATCCTCAGATTCTATGGAGAGAGAATTATCCAGGCGCTAGGTCCATTTGGATATCTAATAATGCTACATATTTAATTACTGATGATAATCAATTATTAGCTGTTGATAATAATAATGGACAAATGGTTTGGATTACTGATTTAAGTCAGGAGCTTCATAAAAAAGATATTACAGAATTTTTTGGTCCAGTGCTAGCTGGTGATCAATTAATTATTACCTCTGGAGGAGGGGATATTTTCTTTTTATCTCCTATAGATGGTGAGGAAATATCTCATTTTAAGAATCACTATTCTACTAATCAAATGCCTATTGTTGTAAATGAAAAAGCATATTTCATCGGCACCAATGGTATTATATCTGTTTGGCAGTAAAACAATGAAAGAATTCACAGTAGCAGTTGTAGGTCGTCCTAATGTAGGTAAGTCTACTTTATTTAACAGATTGGTCGGAAAAAAACATGCAATTGTTGATGATATGCCCGGGGTTACCAGGGATTGGAGAGATGGAGTTGCAAGCATTGGGCCATTAAAATTTAAGGTTATTGATACTGCAGGTGTTGAAGACGATATTAAAGACGAGATGGGACAAAAGATAAAACAGGTTACACTTAGTGCTTTAGATAATGCTGATTTAATTATATTTGCTACTGATGCAAAAGTTGGAATAACTAATGAAGATTTGTTATTTGCTAAATGGCTTCGCAAGCAACCTATAAAAACAATTGTTATTGGTAATAAATGTGAAAGCTCTAATACTGCAGTTTTTATTAAAGATTACTATCGTTTAGGATTAGGTGAACCAGTGTTTATTTCTGCTGAACATGGTCTTGGAATGGTTGATCTATTTGATGTTATCAATGCTCAAGTAGAAGAATTTATAAAGGCTCAAGAGCAAATAAAACAGTCTGGAGAAAAGAGAGAAGCCATTTCTGTTGCCATAATTGGTCGTCCAAATGCTGGTAAGTCTACTTTGGTAAATCAATTATTGCAAAAAGAAAGAATGGTAACAGGTGATATGCCGGGAATTACTAGAGATTCCGTTTCAGTGGAGTATGAGTTTCAAGGGCAGCCAATTAAGCTGATTGACACCGCTGGAATTAAGAGAAAAACTAGTATCAAGAATAATCTAGAAAGCATGACTTATGAAGATAGTAAGCGTGCCATTCGTTTTGCTCATACTGTTGTTCTCACTATGGATGCAATAAATGCATTTGAATCTCAAGACATTGCTATTGCAAATATGGCTATTGCTGAAGGAAGATCTTTAGTTATTGCTATTAATAAATGGGATAAAATTGAAGATAAAAGCAAGTATAATAATGCTTTGGTGGACGAAATATCCCAGCTTCTTCCCGAGATAAAAGATGTTCCCATTATTTATATTTCAGCCATTAATGGCCATAATGTTAATCTATTAATGCAGGCTGCATTAGATAGCTATAATAATTGGAATATTCGTATTCCAACCCGTAAACTAAATGATTGGTTGCTTGAAAAAATCGCTGCTCATCCCATTCCTTTAGGATCTAAGGGAAGAAAGGTGAGGATTAAGTATATGACTCAGCATAATACTCGTCCACCATCTTTCGTGTTGTTTTGTAATTTACCAGAAGATATTAGTGATTCTTATATAAGATATTTAGCTAATAATTTAAAAGAAGAATTTGGTCTTAAAGGAGTGCCGGTTAGACTTCACACGAAACGAACCGATAATCCTTATGGTAAGAAGAAGTAGTAATTCTATAACGGCAAGTTATCGTGTTTTTTCCAAGGGCGATTAACTTGCTTATTTGTTAGCATTGATAATGCTTTACAGATGCGCCATCTGGTGTTTTGTGGCCTAATAATATCATCAATGAACCCTCTTGAGGCTGCTACATAAGGGTTAGTAAATTGTTCTTGATATTCAGTAATTTTTTCTTCGATGAATTCTTTGTCGGATAATTTATCACGATGCAATATTTCAATAGCTCCTTTGGCACCCATTACTGCAATCTCTGCATTGCCCCAAGCAAAATTTATGTCTCCTTCTAAATGCTTAGAGTTCATAACAATATAAGCTCCACCATAAGCTTTACGAGTGATCACAGTGATTTTTGGAACTGTAGCTTCCGCATAAGCATAAAGCAATTTAGCTCCATGTTTTATAATGCCGTTATGTTCTTGATTCACACCCGGTAAGAAACCTGGTACGTCAACTAAAGTAACAATTGGTATATTAAATGCATCGCAGAATCTAATAAATCTTGCAGCTTTCACTGAAGCGTTAATATCCAAACAACCAGCCAAATGCATTGGTTGGTTGGCAATAAATCCTACTGGTTTACCTTGCATATAGCCAAATCCAGTGATGATATTCTTAGCAAAATCAGGCTGAATTTCGAAGAAGTCTCCTTCATCGATGATACGCTCAATTAACTCCTTCATGTCGTATGGTTTGTTTGGATTTGTTGGCACTAAAGTATTTAGTGACATTTCAACTCTATCGGCTGGGTCTTGAGTAGGTCTTTCAGGTAACGAGGATTTGTTGGATGCAGGAAGAAGATCAATCAAGCGACGGGTCTGCATTAAAGCCTCTACGTCATCATTAAATGCTTTATCTGCAACTCCAGTTTTTTTTGCGTGGGTATTGGCCCCTCCTAAAACTTCTTGGCTTACGTCTTCGTGAGTAACAGTTTTAACAACATCAGGTCCAGTTACAAACATATAAGATGATCCTTTAACCATGAAGGTAAAGTCTGTTAGGGCAGGAGAGTAAACTGCCCCACCTGCGCATGGGCCCATGATTAGTGAGATTTGTGGAACAACACCTGATGCAATTACGTTGCGTTGGAAAATTTCTCCATAACCACCTAGAGAGTCAACACCTTCTTGAATTCTTGCCCCTCCAGAATCATTAATCCCAATGATTGGTACTCCCATTTTCATGGCCATATCCATAATTTGACAAATCTTTTTAGCATTGGTTTCACTTAAGGAACCACCTAGAACTGTGAAATCTTGACTATAAACATAAACTAAGCGGCCATTAATTGTTCCACTTCCGGTGACAACTCCATCACCTTGCTGTTTTTTATCTTCCATACTGAAATTACTACAACGATGTTCAACAAACATGCCATATTCTTCAAAAGAATCTACATCAAGAAGAATTTCTATTCTTTCTCTGGCGGTTAACTTACCCTTAGCATGTTGAGTTTCAACGCGCTTGATTCCACCACCTATTCTTGCTAGGCGTCTTTTTTCTTCTAAAATTTCATTGATCTTTGATTCCATATTCTTCTTATTCTCACGATTATATTTAACTAGTGGAATTTAGCATAACTTGAGGTATGAAGCAATAGAGGATTTGTATTGGAGGAGTTTTGCAGTTTATGAAATACTTCGTATTTTTTTATTCTTTTTGTTATTTGGTGGATTATTGGTGGACAATTTATTCGATGATTTATTGAATGTTTTTTTTATAAAGTTTGTTAGGGAGTATTTGCTGCTTTTCTTGGATCCTTCTTTTTCCGTCTCTTCTATAGCTCCCGTTGGAAACAAGCCATATGATTTTGGTGTGTATTGATGTGCGTTAGAAGCGTCTTTTGTTCCTTTGCTGTTAACGTTTTGTTTGTTAGTTTGAGTTGCTTTATTAAGTTTTGATCTAGCTTTATTTATATCTACTCCACCTGTGAAAAAATGTTTAAATTTTTTTAGCCATCCTAAAGGGTTCATTTTTCTTCCTGTTAATTTTTCATTAATAAATGAATTAGTATTTAGATTATTCTACAGAAATTAATAAATGGTTAATTCATTATTTTTTTAATTTATTTTTCTGCGTGATATTTTTAACACATCAATTTCATTCGTAAATTACACCTTTAGTTATTTCTCTTTGAACGCTTGTGCAATTGGTGATTACAGCCGGGTTAATAAATAAAGAAAATACAATAGATTAACGAATATTTACCTCTTTATCTACTTGACCATCCCAAGGTAAGGGTATAAAATTCCATGTATTACCATTTTATCCCAAATTAACCCATTGTTTACCGTTTTGGTGGTATAATTTAAAGTTGATTGGGAAAAGGTGGTATTTTTTGTTGACGTTGTGGGAGCCTAAATCTTTTGTCCAAATTAGTTTTAGGCCTCCTACAGACAGCTAGCGCAAGGAGTTAGAGTGCTGTTTTTATCGACCTATATTAATAAGATAGATAAAAAAGGTAGGGTGTCGGTGCCTGCATCATTTCGCTCGTCTTTAAGTCAACAAAATTTTCCTGGAATTATTGCTTATAGTTCTTTTGTTAATCCTTGTCTTGAAGCTTGTGGTATGAACCGTATTGAAGTTCTTAATCAAACCATTGATAATTTGGATCCATATTCAGAGGCGAGAGATGCCTTCGCCACTACAATTTTGGGTGGATGTATCCAATTAGCTTTTGATAGTGAAGGTAGGGTAACTCTGCCAGAGAATTTAATTTCTTCAGCAAATCTTGAAGATCAAGCATGTTTTGTGGGTAAAGGTGCCACCTTTGAAATTTGGCATCCTAAAGCATTTGAAGAATATGCAGCTAATGCTAGAGAAATAGCCAAGAAAGGGCGTCATAGTCTACAGTTTCCTTCAAAAACTCAATTAGTGACTAAGGGGTGATGTATGAGTAATATGCCTCACATTCCGGTAATGCTAAATGAGGTGATAGAACATTTATCTCCAAGGGATAACGAAATATATATTGACTGTACTTTTGGGGCTGGTGGATATAGTAAGAAGATATTAGCTTCCAGTAGATGTAAATTATATTCTATAGACCAAGATCCAAATGTGATTGGCTTTGTTAAAGAATTGAGTGAAGAATATTCTTCTGAAAGATTTAAATTTGTAAATAATAATTTTGGTCAAATACCAGAGATAGCTGCTGAATTTAATATAAAAGATGCTGATGGAGTTGTTTTTGATTTAGGTATTTCCTCAATGCAAGTGGATCAGGCTGAACGTGGATTTTCTTTTAATAAAGAAGCCAGACTTGATATGAGAATGAGTGGGCAGGGTAAAGATGCCTGGGAAGTTGTTAATAAATATAGTGAAGAAGACTTAGCTGATATTATTTATTATTACGGTGAAGAGCATTTCTCTCGTCGTATTGCTTCTAATATAGTTAAATCCCGTAAAATTGCTCCAATTGATACTACTCTGCAATTAGCGCAAATTGTAAAGTCTTCAGTGAAACGTCAAGGTAAAACAGATCCGGCTACTAAAACATTCCAAGCAATTAGAGTATATGTAAATGATGAATTAAAGGTTCTAAAAAAGGCCTTAATTGGTGCATATAATCTATTAAAGCTTGATGGAAAATTGGTTATTGTTTCTTTTCAAGGATTAGAAGACCGCATTATTAAAGACTTTGCCCAGAAAGTTCCAAATTCTAGAGTTAAATCTTATAAACCAAGTAAAGAAGAAATTAAGCTAAATCCAAGATCTAGGTCAGCTAAACTTAGAGTGATAGTTAAAAAAGATCCTTCCACTTTATTAACGGAAGGTGCTCTATGATAAATATTCGTTATATGTTTCTTTTGGTTATATTTTTTGTTTCTGTTTTTGGTTTATTTCAAGTTAAGTTTAAAGTGCAGCAATTGCATGTTGATTCATTAGAGTTAAAAAGACAATTAGCTCATGAGAAGGATAGTATTCACGTTTTGCAAGCTGAATGGGCACATTTGAATCAACCAGATAGATTGCATCGTTTGAGCCAAAAATTTCTTAAACTTGTTGAGGTGAAATCTGATAAAGTATTGCCGGTGAAGCCTGGATCTATAATAACTATGGCGTCTAACCAACATATGCCTGCTATTAAAGAAAATAAGAAAGTGGTGAAAATATCTTATAGCAAGAATAGGCAAAAAGCCAAAGCAATTAAATGGAATTACAGAGAGCGTCCGGTTCTTAAAACGAGAGTTAGAAGATGAGAAATCATTTATCTAATAAGTTGTTTAGGTTGCTAAAAGATATAAAAAAGTCTGAAATTTATCAAAAAATTAGTCATAAGTTTTCTAAAAGAAAAAATAATAAAACACTAACACGTTTAGATTCAAGTATTCTATATCAAAGATTATATGTAGTGATTATTGTTTTTGGTATTGTTTTTGGCTTGCTTGCAGTTAAATTAATTATTGTGAGTACGGCTGATAAGGCTTCAATAAATCAATATTTTTCTCCAGGACACGTAAATCGTAATGAAATAGTGGATAGAAATGGTGCTCTATTAGCGGTGGATTTAGCTATTGTTTCTCTGTATGCACAGCCTAAATTAATTCAAGAGCCAGTTCATACTGCAAATGAATTAGTTAGAATATTTCCAGATTTAAAGAAAAAAGATTTAATAAAACTGCTTGATAATAAAAAGAATTTTACATGGATTAAAAGAAATCTTACTCCAAAACAACAGCATCAGGTTAATAGTCTTGGGATTCCGGGTTTAGAATTTGAGAAAGGTGTTAAAAGAATTTATCCTCAAGGTAATCTATTCTCTCATATTTTGGGATATGTTGATACTGATGGTATTGGTATTGCAGGCATTGAGAAACAATTTGATAGATATTTGCGTAATCCCAAAAATGGTAAATTAGAATTAAGTGTGGATGTGAGGGTGCAGAATATTGTCCATGATGAAATGCTTAAATCAATTGAAGAATTTAATGCTAAAGGTGGTATCGGAATAATAATGGATGCTAATAATGGAGAAATAGTATCTGTCGTTAGTTTGCCAGATTTTGACCCACATCATCCAGGTTCTGCAAGTTCTGAACAATTATTTAATCAGTTTTCATTAGGAGTTTATGAAGTGGGATCTATTATGAAAGGTCTTACTATTGCTATGGGGCTTGAAACTAAAGCGGTGTCTTTAAATGATGTTTATCATGTGAAAGCTCCTATTAAAGCTGCTAGTTTCACAATTAATGATTATCGTCCTAAACGAAGTTACTTATCCATTCCTCAAGTTTTTATGCATTCTTCAAACATAGGTACAGCTATGATTAGTATTGAAGTAGGGGAAGAAGCACAAAGGAAATATTTAAAAAGATGGGGAATGTTTGATCCTCTAAAAATAGAATTACCAGAAAAAGGTCAGGCAATATATCCAAATGATAAAGAATGGGGGGAGATTAGTACTATGACAATTTCATTTGGTCATGGAATAGCAGTTACTCCACTGCATTTTATTCGTGCTGCAGTATCCTTAATTAATGGAGGATATACTTTAGAGCCAAGTTTGTTGAAGAAGAAAAATAAAGAAGATATTGTAATGACAAGGGTTATATCCGAAGAAACTTCTGAAACAATGAGAAAGTTAATGCGTTTAACTGTTGAGCATGGAAGTGGTAAAAAAGCTAATGCTAAAGGTTATTATGTTGGTGGAAAAACTGGTTCTGCTGAAAAAGCAATTCGTGGTGGTTACAGTAAGAAAGCAAAATATGCAGCATTTTTAGGAGCTTTTCCTATGAATAATCCACAATATGTTACTCTAATGGTTTTAGATGATCCAAAGCCCAATAAAACCAGTCCATTTTCAGGTGGCGCATGGAGTGCAGCCCCTTTAACAGGAAGGATTATTAGCCGAATTGCTCCTGTTCTTAATGTGGAGCCTGTTGATAGTGAAGATCCAGGTTTAAAGAGAAGATTCCACCTAGAATTTGATCCAGGTGCAGAAATGAAAGAGCAAACATTTTAATATCTTATAATTTTCTTGATTATTATAACAATTAAGATATTATCTGTTAATATTTTTTAATTTTTCCAATGCAGATGTGTATGAATAAAGTTTTTGTATCTTTTGTTTTAGTTATGGTATTGCAAGTAAATATTGCTTTAGCAAGTTCTAAAATAGACACTTCTGGAGATATATTGCAAATTGCTATTCCATTAGCTGCTTTTGGTACTACATTTTATAAAGATGATGCTATGGGCAAAGAAGAATTTGTTAAAAGTTTTCTAACCACTACTACAATAACTCATGCTCTTAAATTTTCTTTGCAAAATACTTCATTAAATGAAAGACCTAATGGAAAAGATTATTCTTTTCCTTCTGGTCATACTGCCAGTGCTTTCCAAGGCGCTTTCTTTTTGCAGAAAAGATATGGTAGTGAATATGGTGTGCCAGCTATGGCATTAGCAGGATTCACTGGATATACAAGAGTTAGAGTGGATTGTCACCGTTGGAGAGATGTTATTGGTGCCACAGGAATTGCTTTTGCAGTTAACTATTTTCTAGTTAGTGAATATGATCATCAGAAAATATCTGTAGATGTATCAAAGAATTCTGCAATGTTAAATTTTAAAACCAGCTTTTAACTTATTGTTAATTATTACCTTCTATGCTTAAGCTCCATAATTAGCAAGTGGAGAGTATCATGAAGGATAATAATGAATCTTGGTACAAATTAATGCATTATGTTCCTGGTCAAATCGTTATAGAAAAGATGCCAGAGCGACCAAGGATAAAACCTCGTCCAGTTTATGAAAAGACAGTTAAGGAAGAGGCTAGGGATATTAAGGAAGAAATCATCATAAGAGATGCTGAAGAAACATTGACTGATGAGTTAATAACAGATGTAATTTATTCATTGGATATAGGGGAAGAATCTATGTTTGAATTACTTTCTGGAACTCAAGAAACAAGATCTCAAGGAGGTTGTCCGCGCACACCAAGAAATTTAAGAAAAATGGTTTATGATGCTAGAAGTAAGTCTAATGAATCTGACACTACAGCAGAAATTTCTTTCTCATTAGAAAGTTTTGATAATAGTGGAACAATCACTTCCTCTATTATGATGGGAGAGGGATCTAATATTTAGCACTCAGGTTGTTAAATTTGAGTGCTAAATAAAAAAACTGTAAATTTACTCTGAAAACCAGGTTTTTCCATCTTTTGAATCTTCACCTATTATGAATCTTTCTGCAACGCAGATATTATCAAATGGGTGGGGATGGTCTCCTAAATTCATCATCCATATTGAGTCTGGGCAATATTTTTCAATGAATTCTTTATATCGTTCATCACCTTTGCTAATTTCTAGATTGTTATCCATTGATTGATAGTTTACTGGTTCGTAAAAACTCTCTCTGTTTGGATATACCCCCTTAGGATATACAACATCAATATTACCATCTTTGTTAGCCTCTAAGTAATATGCTATAAAAGTTGGATTTGCTGTAGACATATCAGTGATTTTAGTGCTGGTTTGGTCTTTAATATTAGCAATATATTCTGGAGGATTAACAATATTTCTCTCTACCATCTCTACAATTTTTTGGATGATAGGATGGTTAGGTGAGGCAGCAAAAAAGAAATTATCTATATAATAACTACTAAATTCTTGGGTAAAGTAATTATATTTATGGGCTTCATCGGTGGTGTCGCGATTAAAGTTGAAGTTTAAATCTGCATATACTCCACCAAATTCATTCACTAATACATATCTTAAGGCGTCAGATGCCATTCCCCATTTTTGCTGGGCAATTAGATTTTCTATTATTTCAAAAGAAGCTAATTCATCTTGATGTTCGTAAATAGATTTTACCTGAATACCATTATCTTCTAGAACCTTAACTGTTTTAGGGAAAAGATTTTTATCATTAGTCCAAATAATTTGTTGCCACTGCACAGGTGCTTTTGCAAATGTCTCATGAGTTTCTAATGATATTTTAAGATCTTGCTCTCTTATTTCCTTTGGGGACTCAGGTGAGGTGAGCCATATCTGGTGAAGAATATAAGGGATTTTGGCTTCTTCAGCTTTTGGAGCATCTAAGTTTTTAAATTTTTGATCAATAGTGGATTGTGGATTAAATAAAATGTTTGAAAGGCTGTTTTCTACAATTTCCTCAAATGCTTTATTAGAGCATTTTGCTCCGTGTTCTACTAGAAAATCTATTATTTCAGTATCCATCGTATCCATCATAGCAAAAATTATATTCCCATTACCATAGTCTGCATTAATATCGGCGCCGTGATCTAAAGCTAATTTTATTAGTTCAATAGATTTTTCTTTTACGCTGATCCCATAACGATATAATGAGCGTGTAGCTACGAGTAATAACAAATCTGGATTTATTCCTTGCTTCAGAATTTCTTGATATTGCTCATAAGATAAATTATTTGGTATTTTTTGAAGGTTGCTTACGTCTATTTCCTTTTCCGTTAAGTAATCAAATAACTCTATAAAATTATCACCGGAGGTTAATTCTACAAATTTGGTTGGATTTAATCCGCTGTCGATTATTTTATCTAAATCAGCTTTAGATAAATTATTTCTAATAGACCCTATGTTACTTGGGGTTATCTTGTATTTTAGTGCTAAATCTAATAATTGATCATGTCTTTCTCCTAATTCTATTGCGAAAACATTTGAGAGAAGATGATTGGCATTTAATCCATGTTCTAATAAATATTTATATGTTTCATATGGGAAAGAACTAGATACAGAGTATGCATATCTCAAAGATGCCCCTTTTTCTACTAAGAATTCTATCAATTCTATTTGATGTTGCACTTCTTTTGATATTGTTTCATTATAAGCATAACTCGATCTTAGAAGTGAAGACAAGGCCTTGTTTAAGGGGAGTCCATTATTCAAGAATAGCTCTAGCTGATTTTTTGGGATTGAGGATGATAAATCAAAACTATTCCAATCAATTTTTTTAGTTAAAGCTAATTCAATTAAGTTATCACTTTGCTCTCCAGCTTCTTGTCTGAGGGCCGCCTCTAATATAAGTCTTCCACCTGCGCCTTTATCTAATAATTTCTTTGCTTCCATGGTAGTAAGATATTTTATATTATAAGAAGAAACTCTGTGCCAGTTTATTTCTTTAGTTAGAGCTAAATCTATTAATTGATCACGGTTTTCTCCAGTTTCTTGTTCAAGGGCAGCATCTAATATAAGATTTCCGCTTGCGCCTTTATCTAAGAATTTCTCAGCTTCTATAGTGGAAAGAGATTTGAGATTATAAGAATGAAAGTTATTCCAATCTAATTCTTTAGTTAAGGCTAAATCTATTAATTGATCACGCTTTTCTCCAGTTTCTTGTTCAAGGGCAGCATCTAATATAAGCTTTCCGCTTGCGCCTTTATCTAAGAATTTCTCAGCTTCTATAGTGGAAAGAGATTTGAGATTATAAGAAGGAAAGTTATTCCAATCTAATTCTTTAGTTAAAGCTAAATCTATTAACTGATCACGCTTTTCTCCAGCTTCTTGTTTAAGGGCAGCATCTAATATAAGCTTTCCGCTTGCGCCTTTATCTAAGAATTTCTCAGCTTCTATAGTGGAAAGAGATTTGAGATTATAAGAATGAAAGTTATTCCAATCTAATTCTTTAGTTAGAGCTAAAT
>JAOARE010000014.1 GCA_025210695.1 Rickettsiales bacterium | reverse complement strand
TCTTCAGAATCTACTATACCATGTAAGAACCTTAAATAAGATGGAACCAAGTCAATTCCCTCAGCTCCAATAAATACCTTTTTAACATATAATTTAACTTTGCTACGACGATCGGGATTAAATAAATCAAAAGGCTTACTTGATGGAATATAAAGCAAGTTTGTGTATTCAATCATTCCTTCGTTTTTATTGTGTATTACATGCCACGGGCTATCCGGTAAATGAGCAATTTTCTTATAAAACTCTGTATGCTGTTCTTCCGTTATTTCATTTTTAGGACGCATCCAAATAGCAGCAGAACTATTAACTATTTCAATCTCTCCTTCAGTGGGCGTTAACTCAATTGGAAAAGAAATATGATCAGAATAAGTTTGGGCGATGTTTTTTAAGCGGAATTTATCTAGAAAATCATCTTCACCGGATTTAAGATGCAAAATAATTGAAGTTCCACGTGTGGCCTTGCTATCTGTAATTTCTTGGATAATATATTCACCATCTCCTTTTGAACTCCATTTCCAGACCTTATCTTCACCTGCTTTGCGAGAAACAACTTCCACTTCTTCTGCTACCATAAATGAAGAATAAAAACCAACACCAAATTGACCAATTAGTTGAACATCTTTAGTAGCATCACCAGTAAGTTTTGATAAGAATCCTTGAGTACCAGACTTAGCTATGGTGCCTATATTGTCAATAAGATCTTCTCTGTTCATTCCAATGCCGTTATCTGTAATGGTGATAGTTCTGTCTTGTTCATTGGCAATAACTTGAATTTTAAACTCAGAATCGTCATTCTTTAGCTCAGGATTAGTGATACTCATATAACGTAATTTATCGCAAGCATCTGAAGCATTAGAAACTAATTCACGTAAGAAAATATCTTTATTCTCATAAAGAGAATGAATCATTAATTGAAGTATCTTCCCTACTTCTGCATCAAACTTAATATGTTCTTCTTTAGCTGCTTTAGTTTTTTTATTCATGTTATCCTCTCTTTTAAATTATATATCGCTAGTACATATATGAACAACAACTTATAATATCAAGAGGTTATAGAATTAAATTATGTTATCTATTGTACAATTTTATATTTTTTATAACAAATTACAGCAAAAAGCACTGTTAATATGCTACCTCCAATAAAAATAACAATGGCAGTGGGCATAATCGTGTCATCAAAAAGTATTTGCGTCCAGTAAATCTTTCGAGCTGATATAGCAGATATTAATACGTAACTAAGAGAAAGAATTGATCCTTTCATGCGAGGAAGTATTTCAGTTGCTTTCAACATAAATCCCGTTACTAATGCTGAACCAAAAGAAATTATCAAAATAAAAGCTAATATTAGATATGTATTATATCTATCTATACAAGAAACCGCAAATAATCCTAAACAGCCAAACATAAAAATCATGAATCCAAAATTCTTAGTAAAGTCTATCCCTTTTTTAGCAATGATATAAATTGATAAGAATGATGCAAGAACATATAGCATGGAGTCAGCTATCAAAAAGTAACTAAATATTTCTGTATTAATATAGTTATTATGAATAAAAACTATTGAAATATTAGAATAAATTACTACATATGTAGCAGTAGCAAACGCATATATGAATATATAGGTTATGCATTCAAAATTCTTTAGCAACTTCCAATAGTCCTTAAATATCTTCTTAAATACCTGAAGATTAAAAGGTTTCTTTTCTATAGATTCCTCTTTCTTTAAGGATATTAAAGCTAATAATAAAGATATTACAGACAATATTGGAATAATTATGAATGCTATGCGCCAAAAATATATTTTAGCAATCCATAGAGTGAATAGAGGCAGCATTGCTAAAATAAAATATGAAGATCCTTCTGAAAAACCAGCTATTTTACCTGATTGCACAACTGAAAATCTGTCTAAGATAATTAACCAAACTATTATTGTTATAATACCTTCAGAGATTCCTTGTAAGAATCTAAAAAATACCAAAGCTACAAAATTATTATTAAGAAGATAATAGCAAGTAAAACTACTTATTACGTAGAGAATTAAACCTAATATAAATGGCTTTCTTCTTCCATAGATATCAGTTAATGGACCAATTAAACAACTGGAAATCAAAACTCCAACTATATTAAGTCTTATAAGATAATTAGCATCTTCTGAATTAAGATTTAACTCACCTATTATATCGGTCATAAATTGGATATATGTGGTATTTCCAGACTCAACGGCAACAGTTATAATAACCAATAGTAATATAAATAATATATTACTGCTTTGAATTATGTTTTTATTTTTTAACATAAAAGATTATATCTCCTTATATGGTTCACGCAATAACAATTATGTTGCTCCATTGTTAAGATAGCTATAATATTAAGTGCTTAATAGAAACTATGTTAAAAAAATAAAACTACCCTCTGATTAATAGCTCAGCTATTTGCACCGCATTAAGAGCTGCACCTTTACGTAAATTATCAGCAACCACCCACATACTTAAGCCTGAATTAACGCTGGAGTCTTTCCGGATACGTGATACAAATACTGCATCATCTCTAACCACATCTATTGGAGTAGCATATCCTCCATCTTGTGAATTATCCACTACTTCTATTCCTTCTGCTAATTTTAGAATTTTCTTGGCCTCAGCCGCTGTTATGTCTTCTTCAAACTCCACATTTATTGCAGCTCCATGCCCTACAAAAACCGGAACTCTAACGCAAGTTGCAGTGATGTGTATATCATCTCCAAGGATCTTTTTAGTTTCAACCTCCATTTTCCATTCTTCTTTAGTTAACCCAGAAGGAAGAAAATCATCTATATGTGGAATAACATTAAAAGCAATACGCTTTGAAAATTCAGAAGGAGTTGCTTCTTGATACATTAACATCCCTTTTGTTTGATTAAAAAGCTCATCCATAGCCTTTTTACCAGAGCCCGATACTGACTGATATGTGGACACTACAATTCTTTTAATTGCAGCTTCATCATCCAATGGCTTTAATGCAACCATCATGGGAATAACAGAGCAATTGGGGCTGCATATAATATTTTTATGAGCTTTAATTGCTTCAGGATTCACTTCTGGAACAATCAATGGAACCTTAGGATCATTTCTAAAATGAGCTGCCTTATCAATAACAACACATCCCTCATCTGCTATTTTTTGTACGTATTCTTTAGAAATTTTTGATCCTGCAGCAAAGAAAGCAATATCAACATTTTTGAAATCTACTTTATCTATTGTGGTAGCTTTTAAAATTTTCTCTTCACCAAAACTAACTTCCTTTCCTAAAGAAGAGCTTGAAGCTATTGCATATATTTCATCTATAGGAAATTTTCTCTCATCTAAAATAGACAAAACTTCACGGCCAACATTTCCAGTAGCTCCAATTACAGCAATATTATACCTTTCTTTTTTTATCATATTAATCCTTATTTATTCTCATATAATTCTAGAAAATGATCATAAAGCATTTTATGTAAAATGCAAGATATGCACTTAGAAGGAATTAATAGTTAATAATCTTACTCCGTTAGTGTATTAATGCTTGATACGAGCTACTTTACATTATAAAATGGTATATCATGTATAAGTTTATTCTTATATATTTAGAGGTAGATAATAATTAAAGGAGTAAAAAGATGAAAAAAACTTTTCTAAAAACAACCGCTATACTAACAACAAGCGCAGCTTTCTTAACTCTTGCTAGCTTGAGCTATGCGGCGCCTAAAATAGCGCATGCAGCTGTAGCTAGTGGTCATGTAACAACCCAGCCTACAACTCCAGTTGGAGGTGTTGTACATAAAGCTGCACATGCAAAGAATGCAGAAGTTGACCCTCAACAACAAGGTGAAGAGGCAGCTAGTACCAATGGTATGGTATTCTCACAAGAAAGTACTAAAATAAAACAAGAACCTGGACAAGTAACAACTCAAACTTCTGCTGCAATAGAATCTAGTTCATCACCAGAACGCTCTCAAAGTCGAAGATAATAGTTTTTTAGAGGCTAAGATGGCACAGCCTAAATAAAACCTAAGGGGTTGAGTTTTACACATTAATTTTTACGTCAAAATATTGATAAAAAGGTGCTCACCCCTTTAAGAAAACATTAATATATCTATTAATTAATAATCTTTAAATGAGTATTTAAGACATGATTCTGAAGAATTCTTTTCTTATCTCTCTTTCTTTGAAACAACCAATCATATGAGAAGTTTGCATTAAGCTACCAGGTTTATATGCCCCTCTCATAGTTAAACATTGGTGTGAAGATTCTATAAACACCCCTACTCCCTTAGGTTTTAATAATTTATCAATGCACTCAGCTATCTCAATTACCAATCTTTCTTGTATTTGCAGACGTTTAGAAAATACATCAACAATTCTAGCAATTTTACTAAGTCCTATTATCTTTTTATCTGGAATATATGCTATAGTTGCTTTACCAGTTATTGGAACCATATGATGCTCACAATGAGATTCTAGTGCAATTTCACGCAAGACCACCATATCATCATAACCTTTTTGATTAGGAAAAGTTGTATAATCTTGATCATTTATTAATATATTATAGCCACTAAAAAGCTCAGAATAGGAATCCACCACTCTTCTTGGAGTGTTGATCAATTCCTTGCGCTTAGGATCATCACCTGCCCAAGCAATTAAGGTTCTAACCGCTTCTTCAGCTTGTTCTCTACTAGGTTTTTTTATAGTCATTTATCTTCCTTCATATTTCTAAAAATCAGCACTACAAATAATACACCACCTATTAGGGCTAAAGAGCCGCCCACTCCCATAGCTCCCATAAACATCTTGGCCTTAACGCTTAATTCAGTGCCTGGAGCTTTTCTTAAAACTCCATATCCTCCAGAAATGGCTAATGCCGCAACATGGATAAACTGACCCACAGTGTATATCATAATTTGCCATATTGCATGTTTATTATTTACAGACCTAAAACCTACTTTGGGTAATATCATATAAAACAACCCCATTAGTCCCACCGTAATTCCAAGGATCACACCGTGATAATGTGCTGGAACAGTAACATTAGCTCCTGTGATTAAATATCCTATAAAACCACCACTTAAGAGTAAGAATATTGATGAAAATAAGGTGACTGCTTCAAATTTAGATATATTAATTCTCATTCTTGCTAGAAGCCATATTGCTATAATGGTTGCTAATAATCCTCCTATATATTTCATATGTAAAGTGAAAAAGTCGTACAACTGTGCGCTATCGATGGGATAAAACCAATAAACCATGATACTAATGGCTACTAAAAGAAAATTAAACCACTGCAAGTATATAAAAATTGTGTTATCTAAAGAAAGCTTGGAAGTGAGTGTTTTTGCTATTACCATCCAAACGATAATAATCAACTGGATATAGCAAAATTGCAATAAATGACCAGGTCCCCAAAAAAGCAATTGATAATATTCTACTAGGTCAATAAACCTAGCTCCTACAACCTTATTTATTCCACATACTGATTGAACAAAACATATAACCACTATAAGGAATATCATAGCGTTCATATATATGGTAAAACTAACTAGATTATCCTTTATTTTTTTATAGCTAAGGGAAGTTAGAATCGCTTGTAATAATATTCCAGTAATAAATAAAGATATTCCTATTATGAATACAAGATTATGCAATATTGGTATATAGTCACTTTTTATGGCTTCACTGGCACCAATAAATGGAGAGGTTGCTATAAATATCGCGCCAACAACCGAAGAAAGAAATGCAACCAATGAAATTGGTATATAACTTTCTTTAGTCACGATAATCATCAACATAGCGCTGCAAGACATAAACCAAATTAATACCCCAAGATTTACATGTACCATTAATGAAACATTAAATAAATGTTTTAAGTCTATGTATTTAGCTAGAAAAGGAGTTCTAAGGGCGTATGGCAGGAAAGAATAAATTCCTGAGGCAGCAAGAGCCATCACAGCTAAAATAAACCAAGCAATAAACACACATCTAGAAAGTTTATCTTTTGGTAACAATAAATCTAACATCAGTCTCTCCTAAAAATTTATCAATATTATTGATAGCACATAGCTGATGATTTGAAAAGTTATGTTTTATTGTTAATTATTTATTAATTAATAAGGGGTATTGTATTGTACATAAATAAATTTAGGTTAATAATATGAAAAAAACATCTCCACTAGAAGCGAATATAGAAAACACTCATAGATCTTTTGAAGTAGAGCCTGATCTGGTAAAACTTTCTACAGACAAAGGGGGGGATTTTACATAATGCTGTTGGCAGATTAAAATCTCCTAAAATTGCAGCTTATATACTTTGTAGAGGTAAAAATGTAACTATAGAAGGAATAGATTGCTCAACACTGTCTCCTATGGACCTCAGCTTACAAAACTCTGCAGGACAGACTGCTTTAGAATTAGCCAAAATAGAATTATTAAAATCTCATACCTATACAAACATGGATGATATAGTAGCAATAAAACTAATTAATGATTTTATTAAGTTAGCTCAAACAGGAGATTTTCAAAAAATAGCCCATAAAATGGAAAACTATGAAGCTACATATAACAGGGAAAAAAATATTCTTTTAGCTAAACCTAGAAATACAGATATTGCAAAAGAGCCCACTGAAACTAAAGTTAAATTTATGAAAGGGGCACAAATCACTGATGTTAGCAACAATACAATGCCTCATTATCCAAGTTTTGATGAAGAGTGGAGACGGAAAAATAATGCAAATATACGACAAGAATTTATAAGTGCATATAGAGATAATAATTTTCCTCTAATGCAAAGAGTTATAAGTGCATATAAAATCAAATTTAAAGGAAGCGATACAGTAAGTGAACTTGCTTATGAAGCAATAGATCGTAATTGTCTACGTATGACATATGATCTATTACGTCAAGGTAGTGCTTCTAAAGATTATGTGCCAAAAGGAAGAACAGAAACCCTAAAAGACAAATATAATTTAAGAAGTGCTCAAATTAAAGCAGATTTGCAAGTTAAAGAAGCACTTGCAAAAAGTTTTAAAAGACCTATTGATGAGAATAAGGACCTTAGTAATACCACCCCTACTAAAATAACCAAATCTAGTCACAGTAGATATTAAGGAACAGACATGAGTTTCACTTACTAATTGCTGCTTTCACCAAGCATCTTTAAGGCTAAAAACTTGATTCTATATTAAAATCAAGATCTCAAATATGAAACATAAATTAGTTGAGGCTTTTTATATAATATAGTAGTATTCATATAAAATTCTATTCCACAGGAGAATAAACATATATGTCAGCAAAGTTTTTTACATTCGAAGGATGTGAAGGTTCTGGAAAGTCAACTCAGGCTAAATTATTATATCAAGCCTTTGAACAGGTGAAAATTGAGTCTATATTAACTAGAGAGCCTGGAGGAACTGAACCTGCTGAAGAAATTAGAAATCTTCTTCTTCATAGCAAATCTAAGTTCCATCCAATAACTGAGTTATTGCTTCACAATGCAAGTCGTTATGAACATGCCAAAACAAAAATAATTCCTGCCATACGCAGTAAGCAAATTGTAATTTGTGATCGTTTTGTTGACTCTACTATGGCTTATCAGGGATATGGGCATAAATTGGGTAAGAAATTTCCAGCAATGCTCCATAATATGTTTATGGAAGGGTTAGCTCCAGACTTAACTTTCCTTTTAGATGTTGAACCTGAAAGAGGACTTAGCAGAGCCAAAGCCCATGGAAGCTTTGATAACTATGAAAATCTTGATCTAGAGTTTCATAGAAGAGTTAGAGAGGGATTTCTAGAGATTGCTAAAATGGCTTCTAGTCGCTGTATTATACTGAGCTCTGATGAATCAATAAAAGCTATTCATAGTAAAATTATTAAAGCGGTTAATAAGGTTGGAGATTTTAAATTAAAAGAAGTTATTTAAAAGGATTTATATATGAAAAAAATAAAATTATTTTTTATCACTCTATTAATGCCATTAATATGTTTTGCTCAAAGTAAACCAATTGAAAAAACTATTTCAAGTTTTTCTAATGGGTGGAACTATCCTGTATTTAATTTTGATAATCAAGAAGTTACTGTGGCAAATATAATTATTGGATTAATAATTTTTGCTATTGGTCTTAAAATAGCCAAATATTTAGGGAAATCATTAAAGGCTAAATTATTTTCTCTAGTTAAATTTGATAAAAACTCTGCTAATTTACTTTCTAGAGTTATTGATTATATTTTAATAGGTGCAGTTATCATCATAGCCTTAGACATTGCTGGGGTTCCCTTAACCATCTTCACCTTCATTGGTGGTGCATTTGTTGTTAGCATTGGTCTATCTTCGCAGCATCTAGTTAATAACTTCATAAGCGGTCTTGTTTTAATTATAGAAGGAAAAATAAAAGTAGGAGATCTGATAGAGGCTGATGGTCAACTTGGTAGAGTTGATAAAATTGAATCTAGGGCTATAGAATTAAAAACACAAGATAATTTACAAATCACTATACCTCACGTTAAATTAATGCAAGATCGCTTCACCCATTGGAGCCGTTATGAAGGAAAACTTCGAATTTCCACTCATTTCAAAATCAACCATAAAGCCAAACATAGAAAAAATTTTAATAAGATTATTTTGAATGCTGTAGCTAAAACCAAGGGAGTGTTAGAGACCCCTGCTCCGCAAGTTCTTCTTTCAGAGTTCAAAGATAATCATTTATGTTACGAAGTGCGCTTCTGGCTTGATTTAACCTATTCTGAAAGAAAGGCAGTGAAAAGTGAAGTTAATGAAAATATTCTTAGTGCATTAGAAAAGAATGATATTGAACTAGCTATTCCATATTTAAAATCTGTAGTCGATTGATATTTTCGTTTTTATGAAGGTATAACCATACATTATTCTTAGTTCAAAAAGGGGATCGATAAATAATTCAAACTGGATTCTCGTCAAACTTTCGTTTGACAAGAATGACGTACACTTTAAGGTATTTTACCTTCTTTAACTTTGAGTTGTCCCTGCGCTGCGTTCCTCTCATTCATTTTCGTCATCCTTGCGCCTAAATTATATTTTTCGTCATCCTTGCGCCCGTAAGGGCGCGAGGATCTAGTAAAAAACTCATCACATAGAATGGTCTTCTTCTGTAGCAATA
>JAOARE010000013.1 GCA_025210695.1 Rickettsiales bacterium | reverse complement strand
TCTCAGAGCAATTAAAAATATTAAGCACGAATCATCCAGACCGCTCAAACCAATTGATTCAATCTAAACATGTGAACATAAAGGAGTTGTCTGCTTTTGCCGAAAATCACTTTGAAGTTTTACAAGACGTGGTTAAAAGAGGAGGATTAATTGATTTTATTGCAACTGGAGCATTACATCTTGAACAATTATTAGAGGTATTTTACGACAAAGAACATATGCAACATTTATGGGGTGTAGTCAAGGATTCTTTATTAAGTCATGATATAAGTTTCGATCAGCTTTTAGCTATACAAAATGATAAAATGGATGCTATGCATTCTTTTAAAACAACGCAAGAGTTGGCAAGTTATGTTACAAATATCGTTGGAGATATGGACCATGATACATGTTCATGGTTTCAATAAACAATTTATTGAAAATCATATTTTTCAATATTTTCAGCCATGTTCACCTTTTTTGCCCCCCTTGGAGATCCTCAACTTTTGGGAAGAAGAAAAGTTATTTTTCAGTACCACCCGCTCCGCCATCTGCGCGTCGCTCGCTACAGCGCGATTGCGGAGCAAGAAGCGATGTAAGCGTTAGAGGAACGAATGCCCACGCTTAGCTCTTAGGGGGGTGAAGGAGGGTTAGTAAATGAATGATATTTTCCAGTTTAGTATATGTATTACATTTATTTTCTTAGAACTATCCAACCATACAACTTATACTGGATATACTAATAACCTTACACAACGACTATAATACCACAACTCTAGTCTTGTTAAATCCACAAAACCTTATCTTCCAGTTAAGCTTAAGTCTTATATTGCTGTTTGGAACGCAAGCTGTTGCTCTAAGTCTAGAGAAATACTTCAAATCTGGATCAGGTCGTGACTTTGCTCAAAAACGCTTCCGGTAACTTTCTAAACCAGTCATTTGCCCATTCTACCCAAGTTTTTATAAAACCAAAGTGAGACGATTTATACTCTACAGGCAGATTAACACCTAAATGTTTCAATATATAGTGAACATAAGCTCCACATCAATCAAATTTTTTATGTATATCTTTAAAACTTTGATCTTTGGTAATCAGATATTTCCTGATTGTAGATAAGTACTTTTCATTATCTGCATTACCTTGGCATTCATTTTTAGCAAGTGTAACGATTTTATTTCTCATTAAATTATAATATTTTGTTCGGTTTAATAGATACAATACATGTCTTTTTAAGGTTCTGTTGCATCTACTTAACTATAGTCAATTTTCTACAGAGAATCTAGAAAATACTGTGTATTAAGCTACTATTGAAAAAAATAGATATCTTATTTCTGCTTAATTAAAGCATAGAACTCTTTAATTATTGCAAGTGAATATATTTTTGCCACTAAGTCAATAAATTTTGGACAATCTATTACCGCACTACGATCAGCTTTATCAGATATTATCCTAATAACAGTAAAAGGCACCTTATAATCTTTGCAAACTTGAGCCACTGCAGCACCTTCCATTTCCACTGCTAATAAATCAGGCATTTCTTCTCTTATTTGTTTGGTCTTTTGGCTACTAGTAATAACTTGATCACCTGAAGCTATTTTGCCATAACACACTTTAGGTGTAACGATTTTAAACTTATCTAAGGCTGCTTTATCTATAAAAGAATTAATGTTTCTAGCAAATCCATTTGCCGCTGTTAACGCTTTCTGAGTTAGCTCTACATCAGTTTGGAAAAATACATCTTTAGTTAGTGGTATCTGATACTTTTCAAAAAATGGCTGAGCATCTACATCATGTTGATATAATTCCTTAGCTATTATTATATCCCCAATATTTAAATCACTACTAATTGCTCCCGCTACCCCTGTGAAAATTATACAATCCACATCAAAGCAAGTTATTAAATTGGTGGCGGTGATACTGCTTGCAACTTTTCCCCATCTAGAAAAGGAAACAACTGTTTCAATCCCATATAAACTACCGGATACAAACTCTCTATCACCAATTATTTCACTCTTTTTAGAAAATAAATTGTCTTGAACATATACTACCTCTTCAGGCATAGAACCCATTATTCCAATACGCATATTTTCTCACTATTATTAGCTTTAAAGAATTGTATCTTACATTATAGCTATAAAAAAGTAAATCTGGATTATTAATGCAGTAAAGCAGCGCTAAATAAGGATACTGAGAGCCTCTGCTTTGTAAATTCAAATAATCACAAATTAACCAATGACGTCGAAACTCCTTCAGCCTCTCTGTCCTGAGTCCTACGCCTTCTGTGTATAGATTTATTGCTTTGAGTCTTTACTCAATTGAATACTATCATACAACTTTGCACTATAATAAAATACCCTCATTTAGCATGACCTTAATATCTGCAAATCAAACCTTGACAAATAATTAATAAATTAATACACTTATGTTGCCACTTCTTGATGCGATAAATATTTAAATTTTATTTTATAAGGATAATCAAATGTATACTAGACACGCCATATCAACATTCATTGGATACACTGCAATGAAAGTCACTAATCTAGCTTTTAGCAATATAAATGATAGAGAAACTACAGAAAACAATGAATTTGCTAAGATGCTGTCTAGTTATGAAAATTTAAATACAATGGATTTGCTTTCAAAACTTGATGATAATTGTCGTAACATAGAAAGCCCTAGAAGCGAGCAAGGACAAGAGTTAATAAGCAACTTTTGTGAAAATAATTTACCAGAAGATACATGCACTTCTAATTTAAAGTATTATATTACCACTTATTGTGAGAATATGAATAATATAAATAACAAACTTCATGATGCAGACATTACATCTAAGTTAGTAGGTGTATCTGGATTTTTAATTGCAGAACTTATGATGGATTAAAAGATATCCCTTATAGTTGCTCTTTCACTTGCTTTTTTTTGACAAAGCTAATTCTAATGATAAATATAATGATACTTTCATGACAAATAATAAAGAATTATACGAAGGATAAAATTTTATTATCCACAAAGACATTGGCAACCATTATGGATCTAATACTTGGAAAAAAGACAATGAATCGGTTATGTATCCATATTGCCAAGAATGCGTAAAGTTTAGTAATTAGAGCTCACTTAACTATTGAGGCCTCGCCTGATGGAAAGGCCTTAACCTCTCCACCTCCCAACTCCAACAACAAATTCCCCTCTTCGTTTATTCCTTTAGCAATTCCTGAAAATTCACCATCATTAAGTTTGATAGACTTATTATATAAAGAATCTATTTTCTGCCATTGATGAATAAAGTCTCTTAGTCCATATTTCTCAAATTGCTCAAGATAGAAATTCAAATTATGAATAAGTGCAACAGCCAAATTATTTCTATCTATATATTTCCCCGTAATTTTTCTAAGAGAACTCCATTTCTGGGTAATATTATTATTTTCATCTTCCAACATATTAACATTAATAGCTAAGCCTATTATAACCAATGCCCCTCCTTTATTCCCAACTTGAGCTTCTATGATATTCCCCATAAGTTTATGACCTTCATACATTCCATCATTAGGCCATTTAAGCATTATATTATCAGATATGCCAATCTCTTTAATAGCATCTAACATCGCCATGCTTACCACCAGACTTAAACCACTGAGCTCACTTAAATCTTTCCTAAGTGATCTACTATAAGACATATAGATATTCTGACCAAAAGGAGAATACCAAAACCTTCTCTTCCTACTCCCTCTACCACCAGACTGAGTTTCAGCAAAACAAACTCTTATCTTATCTTGTGATAATTTATTTCTAAGATAAGTATTGGTGGAATCAATATTTTCTAACACTTCAATGATAATATTAGAATTAGCTATTTTTTTATTAATCAACTCTTGATTAAGTAATAATAAATTTTCTTTCAAAATAACTCCTTGTAGTTTTAAGAACTTAGATTTTCAATGGAAGTATAATCATAAGCCTCTATCTTTACAAGATTATATAAATATGCTACATCTTAAGAGACCAGTTGTTAATGGAATCTAAATGATAAATAAAATTTTCTTGCCATCTTATATTAGCAAATTTACCGATAAATATTTGAAATATATCATAATTGCGATGCTAGCGTTTCTAACAGCTGGAATATATTATGGTTTCTTTGAATCTCCTGTGGATTATCAGCAGGGAGAATATGTGAGAATAATGTATGTTCATGTTCCATCTGCATGGATGAGTTTAGGAATTTATACTCTGATGGCAATTGCAAGTTTTGTTTATTTAGTATGGAATAACCCAGTATTTGATTTAATTTCTAAATCTTCAGCGCCTATTGGAACAGTCTTTTGCTTTATAACTTTATATACTGGTTCTTTCTGGGGGAAACCAATTTGGGGAACCTGGTGGGTGTGGGATGCAAGACTCACTTCAATGTTAATTTTATTTTTCTTCTATATAGGATATTTAGTTTTATCTAATTTAACCGAAGATAAAAGAAATAATAAAGCACCTGCTGCCCTTGCAATTTTAGGGATAATTAATGTGCCTATTGTAAAATTCTCTGTTAATCTATGGAATAGTCTCCATCAACCAGCCAGCGTTTTTAAGCTTTCAGGGCCTAGCATCCATATTTCCATGCTTATCCCTTTGATGCTAATGTTTATGGCTTTTATTCTATATTTTAAAGCTAATTTGTTAATTATCTTAAAAAGAAAATTCATAGAATATAAAATAACCCGCAAAGATATAAACTAATTCTCTGTTAATTGATTGATAATATAATTAAGAACTAATCTGCCTTTTTCACTAGCATAAAGAAAATTATTCTCAAACTTCAGATATTGACTATCAAGCAACCAATTTAGTTTATCCGCATTTAATGCTTCTAAAAACTTGTGCCCTGTTTTGCTAATAAAATCTTGCTGATTTATTCCCTCTCTTAATCTTAGTCCCATCAATAATATTTCACAAATCCTCTCCTCTAAAGTAAGATCAATTGCACTTTGAATGGGACTTTGCCCTTCTAAAACTTTGTTAAGCCAATTCTCTGGATGATATATGCTATGAATGGCTTTATTATGTATTCTACCATGGGCACCAGGACCTATTCCTAGAAACTCATCATATTTCCAATAAACAATATTATGCCTACATTCTTCCCCATTTCTTGCATGATTGGATATTTCATATGCAGGCAGACCTGCATCATTCATAATATCCTGAGTTTTAGAATAAAAATCTTTAGCCAATTCTTCATTAGGAATTTGAAACTTATTTTTTTGATATAAACTATAAAATGGAGTTCCCTTCTCTATTGTTAATTGATAGAGGGATAAATGACTTCCTGCTAATTTAAGCGCTTGAGACAATTCCTTCTCCCAGGAACTTAAACTTTGCTTGGGCAAGGCATAAATAAGATCAAAAGAATATCTAGCAAAATTTTCTTTTGCAATTTCAATAGCTTCTATAGCTTCATTAACGCTGTGCTCCCTTCCTAAGAATTTTAAATCATCTGAATTGAGAGATTGAATCCCTAATGATACTCTATTAATTCCTGCATTAGAAAAACTTTTAAACTTGCTGCTTTCAACAGAAGTTGGATTAGCCTCTAAGGTAATTTCTACATTAGAATCCATAGTAGAAACACTAGATAGCTTCTGAATTATATTTTCAACGATAAAACTTGGCATTAAAGATGGAGTACCACCACCAAAAAATATTGAAACTATGTTCTTGTTAGATAAATATTCTTTATTATTCTCAATCTCTTTAAGATAAGCCTCATTCCATTTTTGTTGCTCAATATTCTCGCGCACATGGCTATTAAAATCACAATAAGGGCACTTACTCTTACAAAATGGCCAATGGATATAAATAGCTATGTTTTGCATTAGAAACAATGCTCAATAAATTTTTTAAATGCTAAAGAGCGATGGCTTAGCTTATTCTTTTCTTCTGGAGCCATTTCACTCAGTCTTTTGTTATATCCATTTAATGTGAATATGGGATCATAACCAAATCCATGCATGCCAATTGCAGGAAAAGAGACTATCCCATCAATCCTGCCTTCAAAGTCTTCTATTATTCCGTCTGGATGCCATAATGACAACGCACAGGTAAAAAAAGCAGGGCTGGTTTTTAAATCTTTTTCGGCCAACATTTTTTCAATTTTATCAAAAGCTATAGTAAAATCTTTATCAGGCCCTGCAATCCTTGCAGAATACACACCTGGGAATCCACCCAATTCTTCAATCGATATTCCTGAATCATCCGCTAAAGCTGGAAGACTTAATCTCTTACCATAATATGCTGCTTTTAGCCTGGCATTGCCAATAAAAGTGGCCTCTGTTTCTTCTGGCTCCTCAACATCAAAATCAGTTATTGAAAAAATCTCTATTCCGTATGGATCTAATAAAGATTTTATTTCTCTAACCTTACCTGGATTATTGCTGGCAATTAAAAGTTTATCATAAGGAAATTTACTACTCATAGTATCGAGCTCTATCTTTAAATTTATGTTAGATATTGATAACTTTTATAGAAGAAGTTGTCAATAAATGTGTTATTATAGAACGATCTAGTTTTCTTGTAACATCATCTTTAATTTATGCAATGGACCAGCGAAGCGATTATTATTAAACAACAGCAATTTAATGATGATAAATTGCTATGTTGGTTATTTAGTTCAAACCATGGTGTATATAAAGGTCTTCTTAGCTTAAATAAAAAAACTCGCAATCAAGTTCAGCTTGGTAATATTGTTCACGCCACTTGGCGCGCAAGACTTGAAGAACATTTAGGAAGCTACTATTGCGAATTATTGCGCCCCCTTTCTATGGCTGTTATAAATGATAAGCTAAAACTAAATTCGGTTCTAAGTCTTTGCTCAATACTCAGCACCTGTTTGCCTGAAAGAACTTTAGAATCAAAAATATATGATGATAGTATAAGTTACCTATTAAGTTTAAAAGATCATGAGCACTGGCTTACTGAATACATAAAACTAGAGCTATCTATTCTCCAAGAATTAGGGTATGGACTTAGCCTTGATGCTTGTGCTGATACTGGCTCAAAGGAAGATCTATATTATATTTCACCAAGAACAGGAAGAGCCGTTAGCAGATCCTCGGGAGAACCATATCACGATAAACTTCTTTTATTGCCATCTTTTCTAATAAATGAAACAGCGGCAAGTGAGCAAGATATTAAAAATGCACTAAAAATCAATAAACATTTTATCTATAAAACATTCTACCAACCACATTCTAAAGAAATTCCACAAGCAAGAATTAGATTCACGGAGTTATTATTATGAACAAAGCTTTATCTAAAATTATTTGGCAATCAAAAGATGGATTATCTCTTCAATCTTTTACAGGAGAAAAAGCAAAAAAATATCTTAAACAAATTGCTAATATAAGAATTACCATGTTCAAAGAATTTCCTTATCTTTATAAAGGCAGTCTCGAATATGAGGAAGAATATCTAAATGTATATTTCAACTCTAAGAATAGCATCATATTACTAGTATTAGATGGCGATAAAGTGGTGGGATTCTCTAACTCTATCCCCCTTAAAGAAGAAATGGAAGAAGTTAAAGCTCCCTTCATTAAAAATAAGATAGATATAAGCAAATATCTTTATGTTGGTGAAATGATGATTAAAGAAAAATATCGTAATAAGGGTTTAAGTAATATTATAGCTAAATATCACGAACAATGTGCTAAAGATAGAAACTATACAAATATAACTTTCATGACCGTAATACGCCCTAATGATCATCCTTTAAAACCAGAAAACTATCGTCCTCTTGAACCTTTATGGAAAGCTTTAGGGTGTAACCCACTTAAAGAAATAAAAATAAAATTTTCTTGGAAGCAAGTTGACAAAGATATACCACAAGAAAACCAATTGGCTGTCTGGTCAAAAAAGCTTGGCTAATACAGACAAAATTTATACTATTTCGTCGTATCCTTCTCTATGAATCAATAACATTTCTGAATAAGCTATACGTCCACTGTAATACATTATTGGTAAAGAAGCGCCTACAAAAAAACCTGTGGTTATCCCCAGCGTCACCTCGCCAACAATTTCTTTCAAATAATCTAAAGTCTCTTCAGGTTCTTCATTATTAATCCAAAAACATCTATTATCTGTTGTATAGCAAGAAATAATCCCTATATCTAACATAAAAGGAGCAACCACACCTAGTACTCCAGCAAAATGCTTTGCTTTATGTGAACTACAAATATTCATTATATTATTCTAATTCTATTAGATCTTGACCAACATTCACTAAATCATCAACTTTGAAATGAATTTTAACAACTTTAGCTTTCTTAGTGGCATATATAATATTTTCCATTTTCATAGCTTCCACTAACATCAATTCTTGTCCCTGCTTCACTTCATCGCCCTCAGAAACTTTAATATCCACTATTTTACCAGAAATTGGAGCTTCTATAACAGAATCTGCTAAACTATCATTATTCTTAACCCTCATATATTGCTCTAGTTCTGCTACTCTTGGTAATCTAACCTTAGCATTAACTGTAACACCAGAGTGACTCAAAGTATAACCTGTATAATTACTAGATACTTTTACATTCACTGCTCTTTCATCAATAATACCATGAAATAAAGGATTACCTAATTGCCAAGTGCTTCTTACTGTAATTCTAGTATTTTCAAAACGAACAAGATATCCATCATCTACTGGCCTAATGAAAATTGGATATAAATTATCTCCAATACTAACAACCCAACGAGTGCTAACCTGCTTATCTTTTCCTTTAACTTGACCAGGTATTGTGGCCTCTCTTATCATCTTACTCATATGCATATGAACAACTGCAGCTAAAAACACTTTAGTTGTTTCTGAAGTTAAGTCTGCTCCAAGAAACCCATCTGGATATTGTTTGTCTATAAAGCTTGTAGAAATATCACATTCAACAAAACTAGGATTAGCCATAATAGCTTCTAAAAAGCTTATATTATGAGATACTCCTTTAATTACAAAAGCACCCAAAGCAGATCTCATTTCTTCAATAGCTTCAATACGAGTTGGAGCATAAGTACAAAGCTTTGCAATCATAGAGTCATAGAACATACTCACTTCATGCCCCGCTTTAACTCCACTATCAACCCTAATTTTATCAGATGCAACTGGCTCTTGATATTCACTTATTCTACCACTAGATGGTAAGAATCCACGAGTAGGATCCTCTGAGCAAATTCTTGACTCTATCGCTGAACCTGTAAGTTTAATATCTTCTTGAGTGAATGGTAATTTCTTGCCCGCAGCAATATTAACCATCTGTTCAACTATATCAATTCCTGTGACCAATTCTGTTACACAATGCTCAACTTGAAGACGAGTGTTCATTTCTAAAAAGAAGAAGTTTTGATTCTGATCCATAATAAACTCAACCGTACCAGCTGAAACATATTTAACCAATTCACATAATCTTTTTGATTCTTCATACATTTTTTGTCTGGTTTCTTCACTAATGAAACCACTTGGCGCCTCTTCAATAACTTTCTGGTGATGGCGCTGAATTGAACATTCTCTTTCTCCAAGGCAAACAACATTGCCAAATTTATCAGCTAAAACCTGTATTTCAATATGTCTAGGGTCTTCAACAAAACGCTCAATAAATATTCTATTATCACTAAAACTATTTGCAGCCTCACGCTTAGCAGAATTTAAAGCCTCTTCTAATCCATCAAGATTCCTTACAACTCGCATACCACGTCCACCACCGCCAGCAGCAGCCTTGATAATTACTGGAAAACCTATCTCTTCTGCTAGAGATTTTGCATGATCTAAACCATCTATCTCACCTAAAAAACCTGGAACAGTACTAACTTTAGCAGCCTGAGCCATTTTTTTAGCTTCAATCTTATCACCCATCATTTTTATCACTTTAGCAGATGGCCCAATAAGAGCAACTCCTTCTCTATGAAGGGCTTTAGCAAAATCAGAGTTCTCTGATAAAAATCCATAACCTGGATGAACTGCTTGAGCACCAGATTTTTGTATGGCAGACATAATTTGAGGTATTGACAAATAACTTTTAGTGGCCGGTGAAGGACCAATATATACAGCTTCATCAGCAAATTGAACATGCAAAGAATTAGTATCAGCTTCAGAATAAACTCCCACTGTTTTAATCCCCATACTCTTTAGAGTGCGCATAATACGCAAGGCAATTTCCCCTCTATTAGCTACTAAAACTTTTTCAAACATCGTTAACGACCCATAATTTATTTTTTATAATCCAGACAAGATTATGTATTATGTGAATAAATGTCAACAATTTAAACATCTTCATTCACCTTCATATACCCATAATTAAACATAAAACTATAGATTATTAATTATTATGACTTTAAAAAGATTTTCTAGATAACAAAGCGGCCTCTAGAGTAGAGTCATCTAGATAATCTAACTCACCACCCACAGGAATACCATATGCAAGACGAGTAACATGAACCTTCGTTTCTTTACTTAAGAAATCAGTAATATAAAACGCTGTGGTTTGTCCATCTAAAGTGGCATTTGTCGCAATAATCACCTCTTGAACCTGATCTGTTTTTATTCTAGCTGCTAAATTAGCTAAACTTAAATCATCTGGCGTAACACCTTGAGAAGCAGATAGAGTTCCGCCCAAAACATGAAAAGTTCCATTAAATATGTGACCACGCTCAATAGCCCATAAATCACTTATACTCTCAACAACACAAATGCTTTTCTGATTCCTTTTAGAGTCAGAACATATCGTACATGGAGATTTCTCGTCAATATTTCCACATATTTGACAATTTTTAATAATTTGAGCAGATTTACTCAATTCCTCAGCTAGAGGAAACATTAATTGATCACGATATTTAAGAAGATGAAGAACAGCTCTTTTGGCTGAGCGAGGCCCAACACCAGGAACCTTTGAAAGAAGATAGATAAGCTTGTCAATTTGAGAGGTCATTTTCTTTAGACCTTTTAAATTGCTCCTCAAGTTAACTAACTCAAGGAGCGATTTAGTTTTTAAAAATTAGTTTTTACTGTAAAACTCAACCACTAATTGTGGTTCCATTTTTGCAGCATAAGGAACATCAGCCAACTGAGGAACACGAATAAATTCCCCTTCAAATTTAGCAGGGTCAAACTTTAAGTATTCTGGAATTCCTCTTTCCATAGTTTGAACTGCAGCCATAATCGGAGCCACAGTTTTAGCATGATCTGTTACTTTAATTTGATCGCCTTCACAAACTGAGTAAGCAGGACAATTCACCACTTCCCAATAATCACGATTCTTTCTTTTTACCATAATATGCTTATGACTAACAATCTGACGAGCCGCAAATATAGATTTGGCCATATTTAAGCGATAAACAACAGCATCTAATCTTCTTTCTAATAAACCAATAAAGTTTTCAGCAGTATCACCCACCATTCTAGAAGCTCTATCAAAAATCTTACGGAACTGACGCTCGCCTATTCTCCCATAATGGCCTTTTAATAATTGTTTAGCATTCAATTGACGACCATGAACAGAAACTGCACGATGACCAGCAGATCCATGTTGACCAGGGCGAAAATTACGATTACGTGAAAAAGGATCTTTTCCATCTCCCCATACGCTAACGCCCAAACGACGGCTCAATTTATACTTAGATTTTATTATTTTAGTCATTGTTTTTCCCTTAAGGTTTTATAAAGTTAATGCATATAACCTAGCAAAAAAAATATATTTGTCAAATGATATCAGTAGGTTTATATATATATAATCAACATTATTGTAATGGAATAAAAATGAACAGTGATTTTCACTTAAATCCAAGGCTAGATCAAGACTCTTGCTGGAGTACGGATCTAAAACTGTCTAAATTGATATTAGTAAACAATTCCCTATGTCCTTGGCTTGTTCTAGTCCCTAGAAAAAATAATCTAAAAGAAATGATAGATTTAAATAAAGAAGAACGTATAATACTGATGGAAGAGATCAGCTATTTAAGTGAAGCTATGCAGCAAATATTTTCTCCAGACAAATTAAATATTGCCTCTTTAGGAAATATAGTAGAACAATTACATATTCATGTTATTGCTAGATATAAAAATGATGAAGCATGGCCAAACCCAGTTTTTGGCTATAAAAGACAAGAATATAATGCAACGGAAATGCAAAACATAATCAATAAACTTCAGGAGTTTTTTAATGCTAGATAATGAATTAAATCATCATAACAAACACGCATCAAGATTTATTGCAGTTCTGTCTTTATATTCTTTCAATATGAATGAAAACAAGTCTGCCAATCTTCTAAAAACATCAGAAACTATAAAGAAATCATATCACATGAAAGATGTTTTTGATCTAGAACTATCTGATGAACAACTTAACGAAATTAAACTTTACTCTCCTGATGAAGAATTTCTAACAAAACTTATGGTCTTATCTATAGAAAAAAAAATAGAAATAGAAGAGTTAATTAAATCATCTTTAATTGAGAGATGGAACCTAAATAAGTTAGATCAAGTTATACAATCAATATTAAAATTAGCAGGATTGGAGTTATTATTTCATGGAGACATTCCTGCAAAAATTATTATTGATGAATATGTAAGTCTTACGAAAAGTTTCTATGAAAACAATGAAGCTGGCTTTGTTAATAAAGTTGTTGATACTATGGCTAATAAAGTCAGACCCGCAGAAATCAATAAATAATTTATTTTTTATCCGTGTTGTCGTCTATTATTTCTATAGATGACATATTGTCCATTTCAGTGTCGTCAACATATTTACCTTCGTTATCCTTTTTAAATTTTTCTTTTAAAGCTTTTTTAAATTCTTCGTGACTTAAATTACGAATATCCGCTTTAGGATTCTCTTTCTTAGAGTCATTCTCAACAAAAGGATTAACTAAAGTTTCTTCTCCTATATCAAAATTTTCTGCTGTTGCAGAATTCCCCATAACCTCCGAAGGATCAACCACTAAATATGTTGTTGACACATCATTATATTCAGCTTTATTAGTTAAAAGAGGCGTATCAATAACAGGATCATTAAGTATCTCTGGTACTTTTACAGAAGTATCAGTTTTTGTTTTAATAGCTTTATCTTTTTTGGCTACCTCTTCCATCTCAGCAGCTTTTTTTGTAGTTTTTGTCTTATTAGCAACTGGAGATACAGGGTCCTTAGTTAACTTTTTAGAATCTGCTGATGCTTCGGTTTTGTCTGTGGGGGTCTCTAAAGATTCTAAAGTCTCTAGAGTTTTTGATTTCTTAGCAGCAGCATCTTTCTTTACAGTTAGTTTTTTTCCAATTACAGGCTTCACCGATATTTTATGTTTCTTGTCTGAGCTAGACTTATTCTGTTTTTTTGACTTTACAGAATCTGATTTTTTTACTGATTTTTTACTTTTAGACTTACTTTTTGAGGCGGAGGGTAATTCTTCGTTAGACTCTAACGTTACAACAGATACTTCTTTATTATTTCCATTCTCTGATGAAGACTCTACCTCCTTAGAACTACTATTTTTATTTGACTCCTCTTTAAATTTTTTATTGTTCTGAGTCTCCTTGTTTAGTTCTGAAGATTTTGAGGTGGTTTTTATTTTTTTGTTTTTATTATACTCTATAATTTCGTTTAAACTTGACTGACCATCTATTTGCATAGGATTGTTTTCAGCTTGAAATTCTTTAAAAGCGCTAGCCTCCTTATCCATAGATTGATTTAATCTATATGCCTTTAATTCCGCCTCTCTTTGCTCTTTTCTAAACTTTGAGAAGTCTTTAGGAGGAGAATTAGCCCTGTAGTCTTGGTATGACTGCTGATCATCATCATCAAGATACTGAACGGAAGGATTATTTTGAACAACAGCAGTCTCTTCCTCCTCTATTATTGGGTTTTGCTCTGGAATTCTACGGTTCTCAGTAGCTCCAATAGTTGCAGCCCTTTTCTTATCTCCTCCACCAAAAACTATTCCACCAAAGGAACAACTCTGTATTAAAAAACTTATACAGAATATTACGAATACTTTATTGTGCAACTTCGACATAATTAATTGCTACGTATTTTTATTATTATACTTAAGGCAAGTTACCTTAATAAAGTTAACAAAGAATTAACAATATAATTTTTTATGAGTTTTTAATAACAAATACAAAATTAACTATTAGTTTTTTGAAAATTATAATATACAATTAATAGCTTATTAAGATATTCTTTTATATTATGCTTAGTTTAAAAACACATAAATACACAGGTTAATCCAAATATGTTATACAAAATCAAAGAATCTCTAAAAAATAAGCTTTATGCAAAACCTATCATTGCTTTATTAATGGCCACAGCAATATTTATGCTTTACAAAAACAGAGAAGATAAATTGGTGGAGTCAACATCTAATTCTACTCCTATAGAAGTTGCAAATGCAAAAAAAGATAGTCTTCCTGTATATGTACTTGCTTTAGGCACAGTCACTCCATATAACACTGCAACCATTAAAACTCAAGTTAATGGAGAATTAGTAAAACTAGGATTCAAAGATGGGAGCAAAGTAAAAAAAGGTGATCTATTAGCTCAAATTGATCCTAGAAATTATCAAGCCCAACTCACTCAATATCAAGGGCAATTACATAGAGACCAAGCTTTACTGAAAAATTCACAAATTGATCTAAAACGATATCAAGATTTATGGGAACAAAATGCTATCTCTAAACAAACACTTGATACCCAAGTTTCTTTAGTCAAACAAAATGAGGGCACTGTCCAATTAGACCAAGGTCTAGTGGATGATGCTGCTGTAAACCTTTCTTACTGCAATATTTTAGCTCCATTCGATGGACAAGTTGGAATAAGCACTGTTACTGAAGGAAATATAGTTCAAACTACAGACCCCAATGGTATTGTAGTTATTAACTCTGTTGATCCAATTTCAGTTGTATTTTCTGTTCCTGAAACGGACTTATCTCAAATTATTAGTGAATTCCATAAAAATCCATTGAAAGCAGAAGCATATGATCAAACTTCAAAAGTTTTGCTTAGTACAGGAGTATTAAGTGCTATAGATAACCAAATTGATACTTCTACTGGAACTATAAAGTTAAGAGCTAAATTTGAAAATAGCGATTATAGATTGTTTCCAAACCAATTTGTAAATATAAAATTACTGGTTAAAACTATAACAGACTCTATAATAATTCCAACACCTGCAGTACAATATGGACCAAATGGCACTTTTGTATATCTTCTAAATAAAAATAAAACAAAAGTGAAAGTACAGCCGGTTGAAACAGGAACAACTACTGGGTTATTCACTGTAATAAAAAGCGGATTAGAAATTAATCAAGTAGTAGCAGTAACTGGTGTTGATAAGTTAAAAGATCAAGCATCTGTATTTGTATCAGGTTCTGATTTATGAGTATTTCCACCCCCTTCATAATTAGACCTGTTGCAACATCATTATTAATGGTGGCGGTTTTATTAACTGGTATAATAGCTGCAGGCCTATTGCCAATAGCATCTCTACCAGAAGTAGACTATCCTACTATTCAAGTTTCCACCTTCTATCCAGGAGCCGATCCAAATGTTATGTCTTCTTCAGTAACTTCTACTCTTGAAAGACAATTTGGACAAATGTCTGGCTTAAACCAAATGAGCTCTAATAGTTCAAGCGGCGCCTCCGTCATTACTTTACAGTTCAATGGCAATATGAGGTTAGATGTGGCCGAACAAAGCGTTCAAGCCGCCATCAATGCTGCTTCAGGCTATTTGCCAACAGGGCTACCCAATCCTCCTGTTTATAGTAAGGTTAATCCAGCTGATACTCCAATAATAACTTTGGCTCTATCATCAGATATCTTACCATTATCAATAGTGTCAGACTTTGCCGAAACAAAGCTGGCTCAAAAGCTCTCACAAATCCTAGGAGTGGGACAAGTGACTATTAGTGGTGGTAACAGACCTGCAGTTAGAGTTCAAGTTAACCCAAAACAAATCGCGTCATATGGAATTTCAATGGATGATGTTAGATCGGCAATTTCAGCAGGAAACGTTAATGAAGCAAAAGGAAGCTTTGATGGCAAAGAAGTTGCTTATGTAATAAATGCCAATGATCAATTATTTAAAGCAAAAGATTATGCCAAACTAATTATAGCTTATAAGAACGATTCTCCTATTCGCTTATCTGATGTGGCAAATGTAATTGATGATGTTGAGAACAACAAACAAGCTGCCTGGGTTAATAAAACTCCTGCTATTATAGTTAACATAAAGCGCCAACCTGGAGCTAATGTAATTGAAGTTGCTGATAAAATAAAAGAGTTATTACCAAAACTTAGCGCGACTCTACCTAGCTCAATTAATGTAGAAATTCTCAGCGATAGAACATTAACAATCCGCGCTTCTGTTGAATCAGTAAGTTTTGAATTGTGCCTAGCTATAGTTTTAGTAATTTTTGTAATATTTTTATTCTTAAGGACTTTCTCTGCAACTATTATTCCAAGTGTAGCTGTTCCTCTATCATTAATTGGTAGCCTTGGAGTAATGTATTTGATGGATTTTAGCTTAAATAATTTAACCTTAATGTCTCTAACCATTGCCACTGGATTTGTGGTGGATGATGCAATCGTTATGATTGAGAATATTGTTCGTTATATAGAAAAAGGAATGAAGCCATTAGAAGCTGCCTTAAAAGGAGCGTCGCAAATTGGTTTTACAATTCTTTCTCTAACTATTTCCTTAATAGCCGTGCTAATTCCTTTATTCTTTATGCAAGATGTGATTGGAAAATTATTCAAAGAGTTTGCTATAACCTTAACTATCACTATCATTATTTCTGGAATTATAGCCTTAACTTTAATACCTATGATGTGCGCTAGAATGCTTAAGTCTCACGAAGAAGAGAAACCAAATTCTTTTTGCGTTATGGCTGAAGAAGCTTTAGATAAAGTCATTGAGTCTTATGGTAAATCTTTGCGTGTAATACTAAGACACCAAAACTTGACTATATTCTCAGCTATAGCTACTTGTATTATCACCGGAATATTATTTTACTATATTCCAAAAGGATTCTTTCCTCAGCAAGACACAGGACTTATTCAAGGTATAGTTGAAGCCAAAGATAATATTTCCTTTGAAGAAATGGCTAAAAAACAACAAGATTTTGCACAAATTGTCCTGGAAGATAAAGACGTAAAAGAACTATCATCATTTATTGGCATTGACGGAACCAATAGTACACTTAATACTGGAAGAATGCTAATCACACTGAAAGATATGAAAGAACGTGACAGAGCAGATAAGATTATTGCAAGAATAAAACCCAAACTAAATAAAATTTCAGGTGCGCATATTTATCTACAAGCCATAGAAGATTTGGCGCTAAATGATAAAGTAAGTTTTGGAAAATACCAATATAATATGGCTGGACAAGACCCTGAAGAACTATCTCTTTGGAGCAGGAAACTTATCAAAGAGCTCAAAAAATCTTCTAAACTGAAGAATGTTAGTACTGATCAACAGAATTATGGTTTACAAAATTTTATCGAAATAGATCGAGATGTGGCTGCTAAATTTGGAATTACCATGCAAATGGTAGATAATGCCTTATACAATATATTTGGACAAAGACAAATTTCTACAATTTACACTCAACGCAATCAATATCAAGTAATCCTTGAAGGTTTACCTAATATGCAAAAAGGAATTGAGGCTTTAGATAGTGTATATTTAAGTTCAAGTTCTGGTATATCTGTTCCGTTAAAATCCTTTGCTAAGATTTCACAAAGATTAGCTCCATTACTTATAACTCGCCAGAATCAATTTGCATCTGCTACTATTTCATATGATCTAGCCAAAGGTATTTCTCTAGGACAGGCAAATAATGTTATAGAAGAAACCAAACAAAAACTTAATATCCCCCCTCATATTATCACAGAATTTCAGGGAGCATCTGGGGTGTTCACAAACTCTCTTAGCAACCAGGGATGGCTTGTGTTAGCAGCCGTTGTTGTTGTTTATATAGTTCTAGGTGTTCTTTACGAAAGCTATATTCATCCAATTACTATTATATCCACCCTACCCTCAGCTTGTATGGGAGCATTAATATTCTTATGGATATCTGGTAAAGGATTAGATGTTATAGGTTTAATTGGGATTATTTTATTAATTGGTATTGTAAAGAAGAATGCCATTATGATGATAGATTTTGCTCTTGAACAGCAGCGCGATTATAAACAATCAGCAGATAATGCAATCTTTGAAGCTTGTATGTTAAGATTCAGACCTATTCTAATGACCACTATGTCTGCTCTTTTTGCTGCTGTTCCTATGATGTTTGGTACAGGAATGGGCTCAGAACTTAGAAACCCTCTAGGTATTTCAATAATAGGAGGATTATTAGTTAGCCAAGTATTGACACTATATACCACCCCTGTAATCTATCTATTCTTTGATAGATTATCTACAAGAATGGGCTTTGGTGAAAACAAGGAGGTATAATTTCGGTGAATATCTCTACTATTTTTATTAGAAGACCTGTAGCAACTGTTTTACTCTCTTTAGGAATAGCTATAGGAGGAATTTTAGGGTTTAGGAGTCTCTCGGTTGGGTCACTCCCACAAGTTGAATTTCCTATAATCATGGTACAAGCCTTACTCCCTGGAGCCAGCCCTGAAATTATGGCTTCTTCTGTTGCAACACCATTAGAAAAAGTATTTAGCCGTATTTCTGGTATTGAAGATATGACCTCTAGCAGCACCCTTGGAAGCAGCAAAATAATTATTCAGTTTAATATTGATAAAAATAGTGATACAGCAGCTAGAGAGGTGCAAGCAGCCATTGACGCTGCTGAAAGCACTTTGCCTGATAACATGCCATCTAAACCCCAATATAAAAAAGTTAATCCTGCTGATGCTCCTATAATGCTTTTGGCTCTCACTTCTAAAAACCATAAAATTGAAGAATTATTTGATATTGCCTCATCTGTTTTACAACAAAAGATACTTAGAACAGAAGGAGTGGGACAGGTTATTGCAGCAGGAAGCTCCCTTCCGGCAGTTAGAATAGACTTAGATCCTAACAAGATGTCTAAATATGGAATCAGCTTAAACCAAGTTAGCAACTTAGTTGACGCCCATAATATGAGTTTTCCTAAGGGACAAATCACTGAAGATAAATATTCTTATGAGATTGTAACCAATGATGAATTATTTAAAGCTGAAGATTATGCAAATTTAGTTATAAGCAATAAAAATGATAACATTGTTAGAATCTCTGATATTGCAAATGTTAGAGACTCAGCTCAGGATTTACTTAATAGTGGACTTTTAAACAGCGAACCAGCAGTTCTCTTAGTAATTTTTAAACAACCAAGTGCAAATGTAGTGCAAATTAATAGTTCAATAAGCAATGATTTGCCCATGCTAAAAGAGTCATTACCTGCCGGAGTTGAAATTACCAAAGTTATGGATAGATCAATCACAATCAAAGCTTCTTTATTTGATGTGGAGATGACTTTAATTCATGCTGTATTATTTGTTGTTTTGGTAGTATTTATATTCCTAGGAAATGTTAGATCTACAATTATACCAGGAGTAGCTTTAGTCTTATCTATATTAGGAACTTTTGGAGTAATGTGGTTATTAGATTATAGTCTAAACTCTTTCTCCCTTATGGCCTTAACTATTGCAACTGGATTTGTTGTGGATGATGCAATTGTGGTGCTAGAAAATGTTTCACGATATATAGAAAAGGGTATGAGACCTATGGAAGCCGCCATTAAAGGTGCAGCTGAAATAAGTTTTACTATCACTTCTATTAGTATTTCTTTAATTGCTGTATTTATTCCACTATTACTAATGGGAGGATTAATTGGTAGATTATTCAGAGAATTCTCTGTAACTTTAGCAGTGTCTGTCTTAATTTCACTGGTTGTTTCTTTAACTTTAAGCCCCATGATGTGTGCTTATACTTTAAAATCTAACCTTACAAAATCAGAACATAATTCTGTTTTCTACAATTTTCTAAATAACATGAAGAACGGTTATTCTTCTAGTTTGTCTTGGGCTCTTGATCACCAAAAGTTTATGATGTTTGTATTTATAGCTACTGTTGCTTTAAACATTCATTTATATGCTATAGTTCCCAAAGGTTTTTTTCCTCAACAAGACACAGGAAGAGTATTAGCTACAGTCATAACTGACCAAAATAGTTCATTCAAAAGATTAAATAGCAAATTTGCAGATCTTCTTGACATTATCAGAAAAGACCCTGCTGTTGAAAATACAATTGGATATATTAGTAGTGGAAGTATCAACACAGGTACCATCTTCGCAGCTCTAAAACCATTAGAGGTAAGAAAAATATCTGCCGATCTAATCATTGATAGAATTAGAAAAAACTTAGTTGATATATCAGGTGCCACAATATATATGCAATCCGCACAGGACATTGTTATTGGAGGAAGACAAAGCAATGCTCAATTCCAATACACAATATCTGCAGATAATTTAGAAGATGCCAATAAATATGCTCCAATGATTCAAGAAAAAATAGAAAAAATCCCTGGAGTTGTTGATGTTAGTAGTGACCAGGGAAGCAATGGTTTACAAAGTTTTGTTGAGGTTGATCATGATAGAGCTGCTAAATTCGGTGTTAGTACGGAAAATATTGATCAAATTCTATATGGAGCATTTGGACAAAAAACAATCTCAACAATGTATGGTATTCATAATCAATATTACGTTGTTATGGGGTTAGCTCCTGAATATACAGAAGACCCAAAATCACTAGACTTACTTTATATTCCTAATAATGAAAACAAACTAATTCCGTTATCGTCATTTGCAAAATTCACCAAAGGTTCCAGTTTAATATCTGTAGCCCATCAAGGACTCACTCCTTCAGCCACTCTATCATTCAATTTGCTTCCTGGGGTATCTTTGGGAGATGCTGTGGAACTAATCAATAAAGAGCTAGCTACTTTACAAATGCCAATTACTGTTCAAGGTTCATTTAAAGGAACAGCACAAGCATTTCAATCATCCCTAAGCAGCCAGGTTATTTTAATATTAGCGGCATTAGCAGCAGTTTATATAGTTTTAGGCATGCTTTATGAAAGCCTGCTTCACCCAATTACTATTTTATCTACCTTGCCTTCAGCTGGCGTTGGAGCGTTACTTGCATTATTAATTACTGACATGGATCTGACTATTATTGCCATAATAGGAATTATCCTGCTAATAGGAATAGTAAAGAAAAACGCCATAATGATGATTGATTTTGTTCTAGAGATAGAAAAACATCAAGTAATAGATCCAAGAGATGCAATACATCAAGCTGCTGTAATGAGATTTAGACCTATTATGATGACCACTATGTCAGCCATTCTTGGCGCAGTTCCCATGGCGCTTGGCACCGGACTTGGATCTGAAATGCAAAAACCTCTTGGGGTGTCTATTATTGGAGGATTAATCCTTAGCCAAATGCTTACATTATACACTATTCCTGTAATATACTTGGCTGTCGATAAGTTTAGAAAGAAACCTTAATTTATTTCTTCCATCTTTACTTTTCTTTAACTCTTAAAGCTTATACTAGATAAGTAATCTACTTTATAGCATGAGGAAATTTATGAAAATTCGTCCTAGAACAACATCAGAAGATTATATTTCTTCTCCTTCTGATACTGAAGATGAAGATAATTTTCTTAATCCAGAAAATTTAGTAGAATCGGAAGAAGTATATTCTACGTCTGGAGACCAAGGCATGATATTTCCAGGACTTGATGGAACAACAGAGTCTTCATCTCCATATGGAGGATATGGAACTAGAGCAAGAGGCATGTCTGAAGAAAGTGTAGTTTCAGTAGATCCTCCTATTAACAAAACAACACTCCCAAGATCTCCAAAATCTACAGCTATTTCTATGTCTCCTCCTGATAATAATGGTGTATATACACGTATGACTGAAGATAATAATACACAATCAGAATGGTATTTAGAATTAATCCAGTATATAAAAAATGGCCCTCCTGATCTACCAGCAACAGATCCAAATGAACCAAGTTTAAGAGATTTAATTTATGGAGAAAACTATTTATATCCAGGAGAAGTAATTAATCTAGCTAATTTATTTGGACCAAGTGTTTAACCTTACATAGGAGATGCATAAAGTGAAGAGTTCAACTTCCGACACCAATTTGACACAAAAAGTTGCCCCCCCTTCCCGCACTGTCACCTATAGTAATAGCAGAAATGAATTAGGTGAATTTATTCGGTTAATAGAAATGCCTGATGGCAACTATGTTTCTGAAGGTGTTTTTTATACTCTGTCTCCTAACACCACTCCTAGCTCTCCAATAGGATTGAAAATAGATGATCCAGAAAATATTGAAGAAGGCAACGAAAATAATATAATTATAATTAGTTATCCAAACTCAACCTCAGTAGGTGATATTTTTCATAATATACAAGAACAACAATTAGCAACAATGCAACCTGATCATAAAGCTATGAAATGGGACGATAGTTTTTAATTTTGCTGTTAACAATCACTTCTCCAGCATTCTTAAAAGTGAATTTAAGATCTATTGGCGATGATGAATCTAAGTTATGAATCACAATATATATCCCAATGGGATCAAGGCTAATCTTTGAATAATCTGGAATGGCTAAACGGTCAATTTTAATTATTCTGGCTACATTCTTCTCAATAACTGTTTTACTAATTATAGCTTTAGATTCAGGATGATCTATAACTTCTACACCCACTAAATATTCTAAATTATCACTATCATTCTCTAAACTTAAATAAACAACCGCAGGATAGTTATTTCCTTCGGCCTGCATAATGCGCACATCATCAATGATAATTGCCTTGGAAATAAAAGGAAACAAGGCTATAAAAAATAATAGAAAAGTATTTTTCATTGGAAATAATTCTTTAAAAAACTTAGATATATTTCTTTTAAATCTAATATATCCTGACAAGAAACATGTTCATCAACATGATGAGCTGTTTCATTAAGAAGTCCAAATTCAACTACCGGACAAACATCTTTAATAAACCTAGCATCTGATGTTCCTCCAGTAGTGGAAAGAGCTGGAGCTTTACCCAGTACTTGAGTGATAGATTTTTTCAAAACCTCTATTACTTTAGAATCTTTAGAATTAACAAAAGGTTTTGATCCACAGCTAGCCTCTAAAACAAAGTTAGTACTATGTTTCAAACATATTTGTTTAACAAGCTTCTCAAGAATTTCTGGATTATGTAAATTATTAAAACGAATATTAAATTTTGCTTGAGCGCTAGCTGGAATTACATTTCTAGCTTCATTCCCTACAGTTATATCGGTAATTTCTAAATTTGAAGGATCAAAATCTTCATTACCGCTATCCAAAGGCTTGGCTTTTAAATCACTTAATATTCTTAATAATCTATCAATTGGATTATTAGATAATTCTGGATATGCAACATGCCCCTGTTTACCATTCACAGTAAGATTAAAACAAATTGAACCACGACGACCATATTTTATGACATCACCAAAATTCTTAGAACAAGTTGGTTCACCTACAATACAGGAAGATAATATCTCATTATTGTCTCTTAAATATTCTAAAACTTTCACCGTACCATCTTTGGCAATAGCTTCCTCATCTCCAGAAATTAAAAAGCTGATAGATCCATCAAATTTATTATTTTCTATAAATTCTATAGTTGCTGTTATAAAAGATGCCAGGGCTGCTTTCATATCTGAAGCCCCTCGCCCATAAAGCATACCGTTCTTAATAACTGGATTGAAAGGATTTGAAGACCAATTATCCCCTGGAGGAACTACATCTGTATGACCCGCAAAACAAAAATTAGGCTCTTGTTTTCCATAACGAGCATAAAGACTGGTAACTTCTCCAAAAACTAACTTCTTACATTCAAAGCCATAAGGAGTTAAGTATTCACATAAAAAGTCTATAATTCCAGCATCAACAGGGGTGATGGTAGGAAATCTAATTAACTCTTTTGCTAATTCTATTGGATCTTTTGTCATAAATATCACTTATATTTATCAACCAATATTCTCTTAACTCTATCTGAGATAAATCCTCCAGTATCACCTCCAAGTCTTGTAACTTCTTTAACAAATTTTGAGGACACCAATTGTAAATCAGCAGAAGCTGGAAGGAATATGGTTTGCATCTCACTATCAAGTATTGAATTCATGCAAGACATTTGAAATTCAAACTCAAAATCAGATACTGCTCTTAAGCCACGAATGATAATACTTGCTGATCTTTGCTTAGCAAAATTTACTAACAACCCAGAAAATGCCTCAACTTCAACAAGACCTTTTTTTATATTATTATCAGACAATTCTTGTTGAATCATCTCCAATCTTTCTTCCTGAGAAAACAATGGAGATTTCATGCTATCCATAGCAACACCAATATATAATTTATCTAACACTTTTGAAGCACGTAAGATAATGTCCATATGTCCTGCAGTAATCGGGTCAAATGTCCCTGGATAAATCCCTATTTTTTCCACCTATAACCTCTCTATTCCTTTGCTAATCCAAGTTGGTCTTGCTTTATAATTTTTAAATAAATCACTTTCACCTAAGGAAAGTCTAGATGCCACTTCTCGTCCATTTCCACTGAGCACTAACACACTATCAATACCAGCTCTATTAGCTCCCAGAATATCTGTATCCATAGTATCACCAATCATCAAAATCTTTGATCTATCAATACCGGATAAATGCTTATCTATAGCTGCATCAAACAAACGACTATCAGGCTTACCATAATAATGAACAACACCACCGAATTCTTTATATTTATTGGCAAATGTACCTGGGCAATATCTAATTTTATTACCTTGATGAGCAGTAACATCAGGATTAGCACAAATAGCTGGAATATCCCTATCTACAGCTTTTTTTAATACTTCATCATGAGTAGTTAAATCTTCATCTTCCTCAAGGAAAGCTGATAATAATATAAAATCTGCCTCTTCTACATTAGAAGTAAGATCTATATTGATGTCTCTCAATATATCTTGATTTCTATCACCCCCTAAGTGATAGCATTTCTTGCCTATTTTCTTAAAAACATCGTCATTCCAATTTACTAACTGCTCTCTCACTGCATCTCCAGAAGTATAGATTACAGCTTTATCCATATTCACTCCCCAGTTAATAAATTTATTGGTCATGATGCTGCCGGGTCTAGGAGTATTTGATAAAAATATAACTCTTTTATCACTATTTATTATGCTGTTTAAAAATTCAGTAGTGCCAGGATATAAATTAATTCCATCATATAGCACACCCCAAATATCAAAAATCAAAGCATCATAAAATTTCACTAATTGACTCAAAGATAATACTTCTGGGGTGTTCATATTATCCTTTTATACCATAAGTAACCCAAGTTGGCTCAGATAAACTATCCTTAAAGACATCAGTCTCACCTATAAATAATTTATCACCAATTTTCTCTCCATTACCTGTAAGTACCAAAGCACTGTCAATTCCTGCTCTTTTTGCACCAACAATATCTGTCTCTATTGTATCACCAATCATCAGGATTTTCTTTTTATCGTAACCTACTAAATGCTTTGCTATTACTGCATTATAAAATCTACTATCGGGCTTGCCGTAATAATATGCAACTCCACCAAAATCTTCATATCTTTTAGTAAACATTCCAGCACAATATCTATTCTCTTGGCCATATCGTGCCTTTAAATCAGGATTAACACAAATAGCAGGAAGCTTTAAACTAGCTGCTTGTTTTAATAAATCATCATGAACTTCCATACCTTGACTTTCTAGCACATATTCTGTGATTAATAAAAAATCAGCTTGAGTAATATCTTCTGTAACATCTACAGGAATAGAATCTAATATATCTTTATTTCCTTCTGAACCTAGATGATATAACTTTCTTCCTAACTTAGAAAACACTTCATCTTTCCAAGATATTAACTGCTCTCTAACTGCATCTCCAGCTGTATAAATTACAGCTTTATCCATATTTAGTCCAAAGTCTGAAAATTGTTTCTTGGTATGGAAACCAGGTCTTGGATTATTTGAAAGAAATATAACGCGCTTTCCTTCCGTCATCATCTCATTTAAAAATTCAACCGCTCCTCTATATGGAACTATTCCATCATGCAGAACTCCCCATACATCAACAAGCAATGCATCATAAGACCTTACAACTTCTCTCACTGGAGATATTTGAATATCACTCATTTTCTTCCCCTTTTACTTGAATATTTCTTAACTTAATTCAATATCATCGTTTTCTTCTGAAACACCTTCTGCTGGAATTTTCTCAGCTGAAACCACCTGCTCATTTGAAGCAGTTCTGAATACCACTACTCCTTGAGTTGCACGACCAGAAATACGCACATCAACTACCGGACAACGAATTACTGTACCTTTATTCGTAATCATTAACAATTGTTCTTCAGGATTAATAGGCATACTTGCTACAACATTGCCATTGCGCTCAGAGGTAATAATATTTACCACTCCACTACCACCACGGCCAGTTGCCTTATATTCATAAGCAGAACTACGTTTAGCAAAACCATTCTCAGTAATAGTTAATATAAACTCTTCATCTCTTGCCATAGCCATAATTTTATCATTATCAAGACCAAAATCTTTCCCTTCAAGCAAAGTATTATCTTCAGCAGTAGCTAACTCTAATCTTAAATCCAATGGAATTCTTAAATAACTATCTCTTTCTTCAATAGAAAACTGTGATCCACTAATAATAGACATTGATAATAATCTATCATTATCAGCTAATCTCATACCGCGCACCCCATCAGAGTCACGACTCTTAAATACACGCACTGCTTCCACAGGAAAACGCACGCAACGCCCACCTGAGGCTGCAAGAAATATATGATCTTCTGGATGGCAAATACGAACACCTATAATCTTATCATCACCTTTAAGCTTCATGGCAATCTTACCATTAGACTGAACAGACTTAAAGTCGGCCAAACTATTGCGACGTATTCCACCTTTATCTGTAGCAAAGACAATATTTAAATTATCCCAAGAATCTTCATTACCTGGAAGAATCATAACTTCATTTATTTTCTCATCTTCATACATAGGGAAGATATTTACTAATGAGCGCCCCTTGGACTGAGCACTAGCTAATGGCAGTTTATATACTTTAAGCTTATACACTTTTCCAAGCGTTGAGAAAAACAACACATTGTCATGAGTATTAGCTGTAAATATTTTAACTATCACATCTTCATCACGAACCGTAATTCCACTCTTTCCTTTTCCTCCACGTCTTTGCGCACGATAGGTGGACAATGGAGTGCGCTTGATATATCCACCCGTGGTAACTGTAACCACCATGTCCTCTTTAGGGATAAGGTCTTCAATATCTTGCTCAAATTCACTTTGTTCAATACTTGTTTTTCTAGGGGTTGCAAAACCCTCCTTAATTGCTAAAAATTCATCTTTAATAATTCCAAGCAATCTAGACCTTGAACTCAAAATGTCAACATAATCGGTAATTTCAGTTGCAAGAGCTGCAAGTTCTGCAGTTATCTTATCATATTCTAACCCCGTTAAACGTTGAAGACGCATTTCTAAAATTGCTTTAGCTTGTAACTCAGTGAAGAAACAATGACCATCTGTAACAGCATTACGAGTGTCCCCCACTAAAGTGATTAGCTCCTGCACCTCATTAGCCAGCCAACTTCTCTCAAGCAATCTTTGCTTCGCTGTATCTGGGTCTGGTGAACTTCTAATTAAAGAAATCACCTCGTCAATATTTTTTACAGCTATAGATAAACCTATTAATATATGCGCCTTATCTTTAGCTTTGTTTAACATATATATTGTACGTCTGGTTACAACTTCCTCGCGGAACTTAACAAAAGCACGAATAATATCTAAAAGATTCATCAATTTTGGCTGACCACGGTCCAACGCCAACATATTCACCCCAAATGAGGTTTGTAAAGGAGTGTAAGTATATAATTGATTTAAGATGACATCACCATATGCATCTTTTTTAAGCTCAACAACTACACGAACACCTTGTTTATCTGATTCATCACGTAAATCACTAATACCTTCAATTCTTTTTTCTTTTACCAATTCGGCAATACGTTCAACTAATTTTGCTTTATTAACCTGGTAAGGCAGTTCATCAATAACTATTATCTGTTTTTTATCTTTACTTTCTTCAAAATGGGTTTTACCACGGGTTATAACTGAACCTCTTCCCGTTAGAAAAGCAGAACGAATTCCTGACTGACCAAGAATTATTCCTCCCGTTGGAAAATCAGGCCCCTTAACTATTTCTAACAATTCTTCTGCTGAGATATTATGGTTATCAACATAAGCACAACAAGCATCTAAAACCTCACCCAAATTATGAGTAGGAATATTAGTAGCCATACCTACCGCAATACCACCTGCGCCATTCACTAAAAGATTAGGGAATTTAGCGGGAAGAACCACTGGCTCTTCTTCTGAACCATCATAATTTTCTTTAAAATCAATAGTATCTTTATCAAGATCATCAAGAATAGAATGTGAAAGCTTTGCCAAACGTGATTCTGTATAACGCATTGCTGCTGGTGAATCACCATCAACAGAACCAAAGTTACCTTGCCCATCAATTAAAGTTTCTCTGAGAGAAAAATTTTGAGCCATTCTCACCAAAGAGTCATAAATAGCCGAATCACCATGAGGGTGATATTTACCCATTACTTCACCGACTATTCTTGCAGATTTACGATATGGCTTGTTATAGTAACATCCTGACTCATTCATTGCATAAAGAATACGACGATGAACAGGCTTTAATCCATCGCAAACATCTGGAATTGCCCTACTAACAATTACACTCATAGCATAATCAAGATATGACTTCTTCATCTCATCTTCGATGTTAACCGGTAATAACCCTTGATTTTCAAGATTTTTTGACGTTTCCAACTGAACCTCTAATATTTAAATATGATCTATAAATTAATAGCCTAAAGAAGCTATTATAGCAAGTAATTTATGATAAGTACAAACCTATATATATCAAAGTTATAGATATTTATTGACCAAATAATTAGAATAGAATATGTTATAACAATTAAAATATAAATAAATACCAAATACAAATGAATAAAGACCAACAAAATACAGATAATAAAAACCTAAGGACAGAAAGTTCTAGTTATGAAATAGACTTTTACATAACTGAGTTAATGTTATTAGGAATAGTTGGAGGAGCTGTAACATATAGTATTTGCAGCGTGGCTGGACAATGCTCTAATTTACTAGGAATATCTTCTGGGCACCCATCTTACTAAAAACAAAAACGATGTTTTGCTTTATCTGCCAACTTTAAAAACACACTTGGATCTAAATTATCTTCAACATTCCAACATGCAGCAAGCACAACATGAGCATAATAACATTTAGCTAGCATAGCTATATCAAAATTAAATTCCTTAGCAATCATCTGAAGATCTTTTTCTAAATCTTGAACGAAAACCCAAACTTCATTAATTGGATATCCTATCACTCCTTTAGGATCAATCACCACCCAATCCTCACCATCTGATACTATATTATCATGATGCAAATCACCATGTAGGAGAACTTTCTCTGCTGAATTTTTAAGAATCTCTTCTTTAAAAACTCCAGCCCTTTGTAAATGGTCTGCAGGAATATTCCATTCCCTATCCAAACAAGAAAATCTTCCTTCAATAGTTAGAAATGAGTTATTCTTTTTTATAGGAGATTGATGCAAGTTTTTTGCCATATTACAGGCAATAATTAAGGCCTCTTCCCTTCTGTTTGGAAGATAATTCTTTAAAGAATCACCAGGTAGCGCCTTTTTTAACAACACCGCCTTGTCTTGATACTCAAGAACATCAGCTCCACCATGCTTAGCAAAACTCTTCAGAGCATCTACTTCTCTTGCTAAATCTTCTTGTTTAAAACTCAATTTTAGAATAACTGGCTGATCTTTTTGAAAGCCAGACAATACATAATTAAAAGACAAATTATTTACCGGAGCAAGAGAGGTTAAATTCCACTCTTTAGAAAGAGCAGCAACAATAGATGGAAGCTTATCTAACCACTTCCTCCCCTGATCTTTATATAATTTTATAACATTATCTTTAAATTTATCCATTTTTCTTTTCAATTTTAGAGAAGCCATATTTTTAACATCTAGTTATTTATATTTAATTACAAGCTTACCACATCCCTACGTAAACTTGCATTTATTAAAACTATCTTATATGCTGTTTTTCAGTATAGCTTAAGTGAGACGATAATGCGCAAAATTGAACAATATAACTACAGCAATAAAAGAGTATTTTTAAGATTAGATCTTAACGTTCCTATATCTAATGGAAAAATACTAGATGATACTAGAATTAAAAGCACGCTCCCCAGCATTGAGTATCTACTAAAACAAAATGCCAAAATTATTATTGCCTCTCACTTTGGTCGCCCTAAAGGAAAGTTCGAAGAAAAATATTCTTTAGAGTTTTTATCTAATGAGTTAGCAAAAAGACTTAACCAAGAAGTATTATTCTGCCCAGAAACCATTGGTAACAAGGCAGAGGAAATGTCTAATAACTTACAGCCTAAACAAATTCTTCTTTTAGAAAATTTACGCTTCCACCCTGGAGAAACAAAAAACGATTCAGATTTTGCTTCTAACCTCGCTAAACTTGCTGATTTTTATATTAATGATGCGTTTTCTTGCTGTCATCGTTCCCATGCTTCAATTGCAGAAATAACTGAATATTTACCCAGCGCTGCAGGGTTATCACTATCTAAAGAAATTGATAACCTAACCAAATATTTATCAAAACCTAAAAAACCAATGATGGCAATTATTGGTGGAAGCAAAGTGTCCACCAAGCTTGATTTGCTCTATAATTTAATTGATAAAGTTGACTATCTTGTTATTGGCGGCGCTATGGCAAATACCTTCCTTAAATCTCAAGGAATAGCAATAGGCGCATCTCTATACGAAGAAGAATTATTAAATAGCGCAAGAGACATTCTAAATAAAGCAACTTCATGCAAGATTATTTTACCTCAAGATGTGGTAACCGCTAAAGAAATTAGCAATGAATCTGAAACCTCTACCGTAGATATTAAATATATTCCTGCAGATCAGATGATTTTAGACATTGGCCCTAATAGTGCAAAGCAAATAATTGAAGTTATAAAGCAATGCAAAACCGTTGTTATGAATGGACCTTTAGGAGTTTTTGAATATCCCCCTTTCTCTCTTGGAACTTCTACAATAGCAAAAGAAATTGTTAAGCTAACTCAATCGGGTGGTTTAATTAGTGTAGCCGGTGGTGGTGATATTGTTGCCGCTCTAAGTCAAAATCAATTACTTGATAAGTTCACCTATATCTCAACAGCCGGAGGAGCATTCCTGGAATGGCTAGAAGGAAAAACTCTTCCAGGAATAAAAGCATTAAAATAAAATACTGGCAATTTAGCTAAAAATAGTACATAATGGCGAATCGAAAATATTTTTATTTTCTAATGCTCTGGCTGGGCGACATCCTGGCTATGGGAAAACAATATATAGCTATAAGCAAACCATGTGGGTTCGCTTGACTAAAAAACTCTTTAAATTATGGAGACTAAATAGATGTCGATAACTAACGAAGAAAAGCAACAATTGATTAAAGAATATGCAATACATGATGGAGACACAGGCTCATCTGAAGTGCAAATTGCAATTCTAACAAAAAGAATCAATACCTTAACTGAACATATGAAAGAAAACAAAAAAGACTTCAGCACAAGACGTGGTTTGCTTATTTTAGTAAGCAGAAGAAATCGTTTACTTTCTTACCTACGCGGTAAAAATATGGAAAGTTATAAAGCTTTGATCGCAAAATTGGGACTACGTAAGTAATTAAAATATAATTGAAGTGGCCAATGGTCACTTCAATTACCTACCCCCAAAATAATCAAATTTATAGGAAATTAGAAATTTATGTTTAAAATAATCAGCAAAGAAATTGAATGGGCTGGCAGTAAATTAAAAATAGAAACTGGCAAAGTGGCCAGACAAGCTGATGGTGCAGTTATGGTAACTTACGGTGAAACCGTAGTTTTATGTACAGTTGTATCTGATAAAAAGAAAAAAGAAGGTATTGATTTCCTTCCCCTAACAGTAAATTATAAAGAAATGTATTTTGCAGCTGGAAGAATTCCAGGTGGATTCTTTAAAAGAGAAGGCAGAGCAACTGAAAAAGAAACTCTAGTTGCTCGTTTAATTGATCGTCCAATTAGACCTTTATTCCCTGATAATTATTATCACGAAACTCAAGTGATTTGTACAGTAATCTCATTTGATAATGAGCATGATGCAGATATACTATCAATAATTGGTACATCTGCAGCTTTAGCAATTTCACGTATTCCTTTCCAAGGGCCTGTGGCTGCAGCTAAAGTTGGATACCAAAATGGTGAATATGTTTTAAATCCAAAAATTGGCAAAATACTTTCCGAAGGAGATTTAGATCTAGTAGTAGCTGGAACTGAAGATTCAGTTCTTATGGTTGAATCTGAAGCAAAAATGCTCTCTGAAGAAATTATGCTAGGCGCTGTAAATTTTGGTCATCAGAAAATGCAACCTGTTATCAGCATGATTAACGAATTGGCTGATGAAGCAGGAGTTGAAAAAACAGAAGTTCTTGCTATAGACAATTCAAAAGTAGAAAAAGAAGTTAACAAAGCTGCTGAGGCTCTCCTACGCGAAGCCTACAAAGAAACTGATAAACAATCTAGATATATTAAAATTGATGCTGCTAAAAAACATACAGAAGCTGAATTAGAAGATTTAGGAGCAGAAGAACCACAAATAAGCGTGGCTTTCAAGCAATTACAACAACATATTGTTCGTCGCCAAATTGTTGAGGAAGGAACACGCATTGATGGACGAGGTGTTGCAGATGTTCGTGCAATTAATTGTGAAGTGTCTTTCTTACCTCGTGTACATGGCTCTGCTCTTTTCACTCGTGGTGAAACACAAGTAATAGCTGGAGCAACTTTAGGATCTGGAACTGATGAACAAATGATAGATGGTCTTGAAGGTGACTCAAAAGAAAGATTCATGCTCCATTATAATTTTCCTGCCTATTCTGTTGGTGAAGCAACACCTTCTAGAGGGCCTGGAAGACGTGAAATTGGTCATGGTAAACTTGCATGGAGAGCCATCCACCAAGTATTACCGAGCAAGGAAGAATTCCCATATACTTTAAGAGTGGTCTCTGAAGTTACTGAATCAAACGGATCTTCTTCAATGGCAACAGTATGTGGTGGTATCTTATCACTTATGGATGCTGGAGTTCCAATTAAATCACCAGTAGCGGGTATTGCTATGGGATTGATTCTAGAAAAAGACAAATATGTGGTTCTTTCTGATATTCTTGGTGATGAAGATCATTTAGGTGATATGGACTTCAAAGTTGCTGGTACAAAAGATGGTATTACAGCTCTACAGATGGACATCAAAGTTAAAGGTATTAGTTCAGAAATTATGCAAGTTGCCTTAAGTCAAGCAAAAGAAGGAAGAATGCATATCTTGGGTAAAATGCAAGAAACTATGGATACCCCTAGAACAACTTTAAATGAACATGCTCCTTCTATTATTACTATGAAAGTTAGCAAGGATAAAATTCGTGAGTTAATTGGCCCAGGTGGGAAAGTTATCAAAGGAATTTGTGAAGAAAGCAAGGCTAAAGTTGATATAGATGATAATGGCAATGTAACCATCTCTTCATTAGGCCTGGAAAAAGGTAAAAAAGCTCAAAAAATGATTGAAGATATT
>JAOARE010000012.1 GCA_025210695.1 Rickettsiales bacterium | reverse complement strand
TTGCTCTACGAAGAAGATCAGCAGCACCAAGGCTATATCCACCCATAATCTGAGCAATTTCCATCACTTGCTCTTGGTAAATTATAACTCCAAAGGTTTCTTTTAGAACTCCTTCCAAAGTTGGATGAAGATAATCTGGTTCTTGCACTCCATGTTTGCAAGCAATATAAGTTGGAATGTTGTCCATGGGGCCTGGACGGTACAAAGCACCAAGCGCAATAATATCTTCAAAACAATCTGGACGCATCTTTCTTAAAGCATCTTTCATTCCTGAACTTTCAAACTGGAACACTCCCGTTGAAAGCCCCTTCCCTAACATTTCAAAAACATTTGGATTATCTAACGGAATCTTGTTTATATCAAAGTCTGGATTGCTCTTATGAATTAATTGAGTAGCAGAATCAATAACGGTTAGAGTTTTAAGTCCTAAAAAGTCAAACTTCATTAGCCCTGCTAATTCACCATATTTCATTGAATACTGAATAACCAGCATATTTGATTTATCGTCAGAATATAAAGGAACCATTTCCTCTAATCTTTTATCAGAAATCACCACTCCAGCAGCATGAGTTGAGGCATGACGATGCAAACCCTCTAATTGTAGAGCAATATTTAATAATTTCTCTATTGCTGGATCTTCTTTTTTAGCCTTCTTCAAAAGAGGCTCCATTTCAATGGCCTGACCTAAAGTCACAGGGTTTACTGCATTAAATGGTATTAGTTTTGAAATCTTATCCACTTGAGAATAAGGCAACTGAAGAACTCTTCCTACATCTCTTAAAACTGCTCTAGCCTGCAATTTCCCAAAAGTTATAATCTGAGCAACTCTGTCATCACCATATTTATCTTGAACATATTTGATAACTTCATCCCTACGGATTTGACAAAAATCTATATCAAAGTCTGGCATTGAAATACGCTCAGGATTTAAAAATCTTTCAAAAAGAAGACCAAATCTTATTGGATCAAGATCAGTAATATATAAACTCCATGCTACCACAGACCCAGCTCCTGAACCCCTTCCAGGCCCTACAGGAATTCCATTTCTTTTACTCCATTTAATAAAATCAGAAACTATAAGAAAATATCCAGGGAAACCCATCTTAGATATCACCCCAAGTTCAAATTTTAATCTTTGAAAATAAACTGATTTATCGCCTTGATAATTTTCTAAACGCTGAGTTAATCCTTCTCGAGATTGCTTGATTAATTCCTCTTCTTCATTATCGCCAATTTTAGGTAACATTGGATCACGAGCCTTAGCCATAACTGCACAACGCTTGGCAATTTCAACTGTATTATTAATGGCTTCTGGAAGATCAGAGAAAACTTCTCTCATTTCGGCACTAGATTTAAAGTAATGATGAGGTGTGAATTTACTTGTTCCTTCATCATCTGAATATTTTCCTTCAGAGATACAAGTTAGAATATGATGTGCTTCATGCATTTTTCTGTTAGCAAACATCACATCATTTGTAGCAACTATTGGAATATCATTTTCATAAGCTAATTCTAAAAAGTAATCTTCTGTTTTTTCCTCTTCTAGCAAGCCATGACGCATGAGCTCCATGTAAAAACGATTACCAAAAATTTCTTTTAACTTTAAGCAATGCGCTTTAGCTAAAGACTTATTATTTTGTAGTATAGCTTGACCTATAGGGCCAGTATGCCCTCCACTTAAACAAATAAGCCCATCATTATAATTCTCTAAATCTTCAAGCTTAATATGAACTGGATAATTATCATATTTTACTAGAAAAGTTTTGCTCACAAGCTTCAATAAATTCTTAAAGCCCTGTTCATCTTTAGCTAATAAAACCACTTTACTAAGCTCTGAATCTTTGCTTTGCATATCAATAGATATAACACAGCCCATAATTGGTTGAATTCCAGCTTTAATAGCTGCTAAAGAAAATTCCAAGGAACAAAATAGATTACCGCTATCTGTAACTGCCAAGGCTGGCATGCGGTTCTTTTTTATCAACTCAATCAATTCATCAATCTTAATCGCCCCTTCCGCAAGAGAAAATGATGTATGACAACGAAGATGAATAAAATTCTTAGACATAAAAAAAAACAGATATACTCTTAATTAAAAACTTTTTAAAAGTATATCCGTTTTAGATTAAAATACTAGAGAGAACTAATATCATCTCCACTTAAAACTACAACTTCTTGCATCGACATACATCCAGATAATTGTTCCTGCACATTTGCATAATATTCCATTGGATGAACACCAGCATTCACTCTATATTCATGATGCATTGCCGCCATATCTATAGTATTTCCTCTTGGCTCAGAGAACTTTCTTTCCCATTTTTGGCCGCAATATATTCAAGCAATAAATTATGATTATCTATTAATGATCCACAAAGAGAAACTGAAGATATAGCTTCGCTTGAATCTAAACCGATTAATAATTACTTGCATAATAATTAACATAAGGCAACCAACTTACTGCGTGATTATTAAGGGTAAAAACTTCTATTTGAATTCTTCTTTAGCGTAAACTCCCCAAAGCTGAGATTTTTCAACCCAGCCAGAAAGGTTAACTATTTTGATTTGGCACCAATTTTTATTGCATTTTGTAACATCCACTCTTTTGGAATGCGCAATTTTGGCGATGACTTGAGATGAAGCATCAGGTTTATCATATAATAATACGTATAAATTAGGATTATCTTTTTTAAACTTAATACTTATAATACCTCTACGTTTTTTTGTTAACATAGCAGATTTAACCCATCCTTCGTCACCACTAAAATCTTTAATTTTATACCAATGTTCAAATTGAGCAATCACCTCTACCGGTTCACCTTTTTTCTTAAACACCCATTCTATTGGATATCTAGTATTAGGGCCTTTACGAACATTAACTTCCGATGATTTGATTGAGGCATAGTATGAAACAAAATTCTCAGTAAATGAAGGAGCAACCGCCAATGTATTCCAACAAAACAACACAATAATAGTAAAAATTAATCTATGCATTTTGATTCTCTGCTTCTTCATCAAGTATTGGTAATTTAGTATAATTACCCGCTCTAAATTGATTCTTCATTCTACTAACTTCAAATTCACTAATTCCAATAGACTTCAACACAGCCCCACCTAATTGCAAACCTGTTTCATAGGTTTCAGGAACAATAATTTTTGCTCCTGCATTATAAAATTCTGTAGCTTTAGATAAATCCTTAGATCTTACAACAATAGGTAATTTAGGATAAGCTTTAGAAATGGCCCTTGAAGCCTTTTTCAAGGTTACCTCATTACTTAAACTCACAATCACAGAACTAGCTCTAGCAATCCCAACAGAATCCAACATTTCAAGGCTACTTGCATCACCTAAATAAACAGGGTTTCCTTTTTGACGCTCTGATGCCACATGCTCTGGGTTAATGTCTACAGCAACATAATTAACCTTTTCTGCAGTTAATAATCTAGCTACCATTTGCCCCACTCTGCCAAAGCCTAAAAGAATAACATGATGACTTAAATCATAAATTTCTTTATAAATATCCGCTTGCTTCAATTTATTCTTCTTATCCAATTTATTAGCTATCCATCCACCTAATGCTGCAAGCAATGGAGTTACAGCCATAGTTATAGTAACTACTAATAATAATGTATCAGTGTCTATATTAAAAATAGACTTCTTACCAGCTAACCTAAAAAGAATGAAAGCAAATTCACTACCTTGCCCCAATAGCAAACCAACATGTATAGAACTTCCTACATTAAATTTAAAAACTAAAGCAAGAAGAATAATTATAATCGCCTTTAATGCTATAAGCCCAAAGGAAAGACTAGCAATAAAAGAAAAATCATCTAAAACCAACTGCAGGTTTATAGACATTCCAACAGACATAAAGAACAACCCCAAAAACAATCCCTTAAAAGGAGCGATGCTTTCTTCTGCTTGTAATTGAAACTCTGTTTCTGCAACTAATAACCCAGCAGCAAAAGCTCCAAGAGCCAAAGATAATCCCATATATTCAGTGAGATAAGCTGTCCCTAATGCAATGAGAATTGTGGTAGCAATAAATATCTCATTACTTTCTGCTGAATTTGAAGAACTTATCATATTAAAAATAGGCCTTAATACTATCCTTCCAACCACAAAAATAAACACTAGAACCAATACAGCTTTTAAGAAAGCTTCACCTAACGGCTTAATAAGACCAACCTGCTCTCCAGCAAGAATTGGAACTAATACTAAAAGTGGTACCACAGCAAAATCCTGCAATAAAAGTACAGCAAGGGATAAACGACCAACTTGGGTAGATTGCGCACGATTCTCAGCAACCACTTGTAATACAATTGCGGTGGAAGATAGTGCAAGACCACCACCTAAAATCACAGCACTTGCTAGGCTTTCTCCCATCATAAAGGCCACACTTCCGATAGCCATAGTGGTAATTGCCACTTGAAATGAACCAAAACCAAAAACTAACTTACGCATTGATTTCAAACGCTCGAAAGTTAACTCTAGTCCTATAGCGAATAACAAAAATATTACCCCAACTTCACCAAGAGTTTCAGTATCTGAAGAGTTAACAAAATTCAGACCATACTCTCCTATTAACCCTCCGGCCACAAAATAACCTAGCACAGGGCTTAATTTTAACTTCTTAAATGTGGCTACTATGACTACTGCTGCTGATAATATCAACAATACAATGGATAAAAAATGCTGCTCTTCCATTCCTCTACTCTTATACCTAATTCCTAAATTATAAATTCACCATGTGCTTATTTTACTTTATATATGGTTATGATATCCTAATATTACAATATATAGTATTAAAAAAATAGTGTTAATAGAATATTAATTATGACAAATGAATTACAAAAAAATGTGTTAATTACTGGAGCTGCAGTAAGAATTGGAAAATACATCGCTGAGAAATTAGCATATGATGGCTGGTCCATTGCACTTCATTATAATAACTCAGAGCAGGAAGCCTATGATTTAGCACATAGTTTACTCCCAATTACTAATGTAATGTTATTTAAAGCTAACCTTGCTGATAAAGAAGATTCTGCTCAGCTTATAGACAATGTAAATAAACAACTGGGGCCAGTTAATTTACTCATAAATAATGCATCCATCTGCGTAAATGATAATTTAGATAATTTAAATAGCTCCACTTTAGAAAACCACTTTGCTATTCATGTAAATAATATTGTTTATTTATCTAAATGTATGGCAAAGCAAGAAGGAGCCAAAGATATTATCAATATTATTGACTCTGACATCTCAAGAAATATAAAAAAATTCTTTTCTTATAATTTAAGTAAAAAAACATTATTTGATTTAACCAAAATGCTAGCTGTGAGTTTAGCTCCATATCTCAAAGTGAATGCAATTGCTCCAGGCCCAATGCTATTCAAGAAAGGACAAAACCCTCAAGTATTTAAAGAGCTAGTTAATGAATCACCGCTTCATAGAGAAGCTACATTACAAGAATTATATGACTGTATAATGTTCTTGGTGAATAACAACTCCATCACAGGACAAACAATCTACCTAGATGGTGGAAGACATTTGATTTAACAAATTAAGTCACTTGCTATAATGGAGGCTTAAATAATCATCAGATTGCATCTCATGCAATCTTGATGCTGTGCGAGTGAATTCATAATCCCCTTTTCCTTTTTTATAAATGGAATCAATTTCCACTTCTGACGAGCAAATTAGCAATAGCTTAAATTCATAAATAGTGTCAATTAACTTTGTAAAACGTCTTGCTTCGTTATGTTCATCAGGAGATAATTCTGGAATCTCCGACAAAATAATAACGTTAAACTTCTCACATATGGCAATATAATCAACACTTGAAAGAGGAGCACGACATAATTGATCAAAACTAAATACAGCACAATCTAAAGCTGTGATTGGACATATTAATTCACGACCATCACAATCAAGCAAATAATTTTTAGCAGGAACATTATTAGAAAGCTTCCTAAAACTATCAAGAATAAATTTCTGTGAATCAATGACCTCTTTATAAATATAATATGTTGCTTCTACTGATTTTAGTTTACTGGTTCTATAATCATGATCTGAATTCATTTTTACCACTTGCAACTTATCAATTATAAGATCAATAAATGGCAGAAAAGATTCTCGTTGCAATCCATCTTTATATAAATCTTCAGGAGCAAAATTAGAAGTTATAATAATAATAACATTATGAGCAATTAACTCTCTAAACAATTTGCCAACAATCATTGCATCAGCAATATCACTAATATATAACTCGTCTATGTAAAGAATGCTGTATTTCTCTTTAACATATTTAGCAATATATTTTATTACATCTACATCCTTCCTAGTATTCTTTAATTTATGCAAATGATGATGAATTTCTAACATAAAAGAATAAAAATGAATCTTTTGCTTTTTATCTGTTTCTAAAGACTCAAAAAACAAATCTATAATAACTGATTTGCCGGTTCCAACGGCTCCATAAAGGTAAAAACCCGCAGGGGCAACTCTTTTTGGCAATATAGCTTTAAGAATATTTTTTTCTTTTTTTAGATATAAATTTATCTGCTGATGAAGCTTTGCTAAAGCTTTTAATATTTGCTCTTGAGCTTGAGAAGGCTTTATATTATTCTCATTCAAAATCTTATGGTAATGGTCTAGTATCTTTGTCATTATTATTAGTAGTCTAGATATAGTTAATAATATGGGTAGTTTAATAGAATATAACTTACGTGGCAATCATTCAGTATGGAGAAACTTAATTAACGATCATTTAAATAACCGCATGTCTCATGCTTATTTCCTCACTGGACCAAAAGGACTTGGTAAATCCTTAACTGCAAAACTATATATAAAGCACATCCTAAATGCTGATGACGTTCTATCAAAAAGAATTGATAATAACGACTTTACAGATCTACTCTATATTTCAAAACAAGATAAAAACGAAATCACCATAGACGAAATTAGAAAAGCATATAATTTTTTTAATCAAACTCCTGCTGAAAGCAATTATAAATTTGTTATTATAGATGGGGCTGAAGATTTAAACCTTAATGCAGCCAATGCTCTGCTTAAAGTTCTTGAAGAGCCCAAAAACAACACTCATTTGTTTTTAATTAGCCACGCACCATATAAACTTATAGCAACCATAAAATCACGCTGCAGAGAAATAAAATTCAAACCTTTAGCTGATATCGCTTTAGGAACAGAACTGGAAGATTTCATTGCTGGATCCATTGGCAGAGAAAAGCTTTGCGAAGAACTAGATGCTTTTAAAATTTATAATCAATTACTAGACCTGATTAAAAATGATGATATTTTAGCTTTTAATAAATTCGCCGATCCAATAGCAAAAACCCCTCAAAAATGGAACCTGGTAAAAGATCTGCTAATTTTTATAATAAATAGGAACATTAAAACCATAGATAATAAAGAAGATTCAGAAAAATGGTTTCAAGTTTACGACAAATTACAAAAAAGAATCAGTGAATCTGAAATCTATAACTTGGATAAAAAACAAGTTCTACTGCTTGCTCTAGATAGCATCCGTCACCTTAATAAAACACAATAATATATATAATCCTTATAGTTTTTAATAAAATGTTAAATCAAAGCGTTGACTATTATTTACAATATGTTACAAAGTAACAATAGGTTAAAGGGGGTTAATATTAATAATTGAAAAATATAGGATAATAAACTATGTCAGATAAATGTCTCTCAGAATTTAATGAAGCTCACTTAGCTCATCACGAAGCTCACTTAGCTCATCATCACGAAGAAAACTCAACTACAAGCTATATGTCAGAAATCTCAAATTTTTTTAGCACCACAGAGGCTCAAATTGGCACTTTTGCTCTCACTCTTGGAGCCGCTTTCATTGCTAGACCTTATATTAATAATGCCCTTCAAACCCCACAAGCTAAAGCTGCTGTCGGAATGTTCCTTACAGCCACTGGCATATTTATCTCCTTTGAAAATGTAGTAAAAGAAGAGGTACATATGCATGAAGATGGAAACACTTGCGGAGTTACATGCGCCGTGACAGAAGCATTTACTGGAGCACATATCTGCGGCAAGTGTGGTGACGGAGGTGATCTCTAGAGATAAATTATTTATAACAAATAATTATTTAATGATAGGAGTTAATCTATAATTCCTATCATCAGAACCATTCCCAAATCAAAAACTCCTTGCAATCCCCTTCTCCTTAGGATATCCTCAAAACTTAAGAAACAATTATTAAATAGTATTACGGTGAGCGTTCATCTTTTAAAAAACAAATATATTCCCTCTTGTCTTTTTTTAAACAGAGATAGCACATCTGTTGCTTTCTTAGCAGCTGCGGCCGCCCTTGCGGCATAATACACAACCATCACCCATTGACTATTAAACTAAAACAAAAATCTATTTTAAGGAAAAAACTATGTTAAAAAAGCTAATGAAAAGCTTACCATTGCGACTGGCTCTTTGCATTCTATTTGCTTATTTATTTGGCAATCAACTAAGCGAACCAACCATTCGCTTCTTATTTACAATAAGCTGCGTATTAAAAGAAATTCTAATGACAGTACTGCCTGTAATGATTTTTAGTTATATCTTTGCGGCCATAGTATCACTTGAGAAGAACGCCCCCGTATTAATAGTTTTTATTTTAGTTATGGTGGTACTCTCAAATGCATTAGTAACTTTTACATCCTACGGAATTGGCGCAACCATACTTCCTCTAATAACTATGTCAGAAGGAGGAGTAATTGCTTTAAACTCAAAAATGACTAGTTATTTCTCCTTAGGCATTCCACAAATTATTTCTTCCAATAAAGCAATGATTTCTGGACTGATCCTTGGGCTTATATTCTGTTATTTAAAAATGCCAAAAGTATCAAAATTCGCTGATAAATTACAAAACCTTGTGAATTTATTTTTAAAGAAATGCTTTATTCCTGTTCTTCCTCTATATGTTTTAGGATTTGTTCTTAAGATGCAATATGAAGGAGAACTTAGCATTTTATTACAAAATTATGCCCAGGTTTTTATTTTAATCTGTATATCTTTGATAGCATATATATTTTTAATGTATTTTATAGGCAGTGGCTGCTCTTGGAAAAAATGCAAACAGAGCTTAAAAAATATGGCACCCGCTGGGTTAACCGGATTCTCCACCATCTCCAGCGCAGTTCCTGTACCACTTAGTATTGTAGCTACAGAACAGAACACCCAAGATAAACAATTTTCTCGCTTAATTATTCCCGCAACTGTAAATATTCATATGATTGGTCATGGAGTTAGTATTCCTATAACCGCTCTTACAATCCTAATGCTATCTGGACAACCAATACCATCACTAGAAACTTTTGCTATATTTGTAATGTATTTTTGCATAGCCAAATTCTCTGCCACAGCTGTTCCAGGAGGGGGAATAATTGTTATTTTACCATTCTTACAAAGCAAACTTGGGTTCACACCAGAAATGTCTAGCATTATTATTATGTTGGATATTCTGCAAGATGCTATTTTAACAATAGGAAATGTTATGGGTAACGGAGGTTTAGCAATAATTGCACATAGGGTGCAAAAAATGCTCAAGATAACCAAATAAATATTGACAATTTATTATAAAACTGTAGTTTTATTCTAGAATTGTTTTTAAGGACTAGCTCCTTTATTCAAATTAATTAGGAAGATCATGGCAAAAAAAACTGTATTACTTAAATTAGAAAGCACAGCTGGTACTGGTTACTACTATGTAAGAAATAAAAACCCAAAGAAAATAACTAAGAAATTAGAGTTTATGAAGTTTGACCCAAGAGCGAAAAAACACGTTCTTTTTGTTGAAAAGAAAATGAAATAATATATAGAGAGAAATATGGCTGTAAAAATTAGACTTACTAGATTAGGCGCAAAGAAAAAACCTTTTTACCGTGTTGTAGTTGCAAATTCAACTTCTCCACGTGATGGAAAATTTATTGAAATTATTGGAACTTATAATCCGATGCTTTCTAAAGACAATCCAGATAGAGTAAAATTAAAACAAGACAGGATCCAATACTGGACTTCTGTTGGCGCTCAACCTAGTGAAAGAGTAGCTAAACTTATCAAATTATCCTCATAAATATAAAAGGTTGCTTCATTTTAAAGTAGGAGGCGACCTTTTTCTTAATAAACTCTGTATAATTTGATTTCAAAGATATAATAAAAATATACGAGATTTATTAATGACTATCCAAATTGGCAACGTAGAAATTAACTCCCCAGTTATCTTAGCTCCACTATCTGGAGTAACTGACATGCCCTTTCGTCGTTTAGTTAAAAAATTTGGTGCAGGACTGGTAGTTTCTGAAATGATTGCCAGCAGAGCCATGATCATTAAAACCAGACAATCCCTGCAAAAATGTGCTATTTCTGAATTTGAAGATACCACCTCCGTTCAACTTGCTGGATGCGAACCACAGGTTATGGCAGAGGCTGCTAAATTAAACGAAGATCTTGGCGCACCTATTATAGATATTAACTTCGGATGCCCTGTTAAAAAAGTAGTTGGTGGTAACGCAGGTTCTGCTTTAATGAAAGACGAAAAGCTTGCAGCTAAAATTTTAGAAGCAACAGTTAAAGCCGTCAAAGTTCCTGTAACTCTAAAAATGCGTAAAGGATGGAATGAACAATCTCTTAATGCCCCTATCTTAGCAAAAATAGCTGAAGATGTTGGCATTAAGATGATCACCATTCATGGTAGAACAAGATGTCAATTATATAATGGAGTAGCTGATTGGAAGTTTATTAGAAAGGTAAAAGACGCTATATCTATTCCAGTAATTGCAAATGGAGATATTACAAGCATAGAAGATGCGGTTAAGTGCAAAGCCGAATCTGGAGCTGATGGAGTGATGATTGGCAGAGGAACTTATGGCAAACCTTGGTTTATTAATCAAGTAATGCATTACTTTAAAACAGGAGAGCGCCTCCAGGATCCTTCTACAAAAGAAAAACTGGAAACTATTTTAGAGCATTATGACCATATGATAGATCATTATGGAGAGGAATGCGGGGTTAGAATGGCCAGAAAGCACATTGGTTGGTATAGCTCAGGCTTAACTTCATCAGCTGATTTTAGATTCAAAGTTAATAAACTTAATAGAGCAGCAGAAGTAAAAAACTATATAGAAGATTTCTTTAGCCAATATATTTAAATATCTATATTATTGTCATACAAAATACACCTATTATGCAACTATTTGTTGATATTTAATTAATTTTAATATATAATATCTATGCGTTGTTAACAAAATATGGAGTGCATTTATGACTATTTTAGACAATGACTACACAACACATTCCACAAAAGAACTAATTCTTACCACCGCTCCTCTAGTAATAGCCTATCACTTAGAACCATTTGTAACTGAATACATAACATATAAAATATGCGATAACTATCCTACATTAACTATGTGCTCAACGGAGAACTCCTCGCCCTTAACAATAACAGGGGTAGCTAGTGATTTTGAATCAGATATAATCAATATTTGCCCTTAAAATATAATATAACCTAAAAAGGTGAACCATCTTAGAAGACAATACAAGAGCAAAAGTGTATTAATTTACGCAACAAATTTACTATTTTATACACAAAAGTATAGTATTAATTATTTAAATTAAGTATAATATATAGTGTATCAAAACGATTTTTAGATACTAAAAACTATTTTATTTTAACCCCAACCTCCGAGGAGGATATTATGCCTAGTAATTATAAATCCGCTTTTGAAACCCAACATCCAATGTTGGTATTTGTGGCCAGAACCGTTCAAGGAACATTGTTTTCTACAGGAATAAAGATAGCATATAAACTAAATCAACAATTAATTGACTATCTTGCCGAAAAGGGAGCTAACGCCATCAAAACATTATTATTTTCTTCAAAATTAAATGAAGATAATATAAATTGTGAACCAAATTCAGACCAAGACCAAGCTATGGTAGGAATAGATGATTCAAATAGTAATTAGAACAATTATAACCTCTCTCACTTTTTAAATAATAATTTAATAGTTAAAAAGTGGGAGAAAAGCCTAATTTAATTACTCCTAGACAAAATAGAATATTTTCTGTATAAACTATATACAAAATTATAAGATACATTAATCAAGTTAGGAGCACTTAGTGGAATCATTGACCTTTGAAACAATCATTACATTCGTACTATCTACATTGAAATTAGGTGGAGTACCTGCAATTTTTGTTTTTGCTATCAACTACTTTGATATGAAGCTTTGGCATAAAGTTGCCTTAGGGTTATTTCTAGGAATTATCTATGGCGTGATCAATGGCCCAGAAGCAGCATATATTAAACCAGCAGGTGATTTATTCCTAAACGCCATTAGAATGATTATTGTTCCTTTGATTTTTTTCTCTTTAATTTCTGGAATCACAAATATTAGCGACCCATCTGCTCTTGGAAGAATTGGTATGAAAGCTTGCTTGGCATATCTTGCAACCACTACCTTTGCGGTTATCACAGGACTTTCTTTAGCAAATGTGCTTGAACCAGGAATTGGAAGTAATTTAGATCTTTCTTCGGCAACTATAAGCTCCTCAAGTGCTCAGGCCATGGAAGATTTTAGTTTACTGAAATTATTCACAGGTATAATTCCAACCAATGCAATAGCGGCTATGGCTGAAGGAAACATTTTACAAGTGGTATTCTTTGCCATATTTACTGGTGTAACTATCCTAAAAATGAAGCATTTAAGCAAAAGACTTATCGATGTTTTCCAGATGCTTTCAAAATTAGTCTTTCAAATGGTGTCCATAGTTGTAGAGTTCTCTCCATATGGAGCATTAGCATTAACTGGCTGGGTTGTTGGAACACAAGGTGCAGACGTGTTGAATGACTTATTAAAACTTGTTATAGCAGTATTACTGGGAATGACTCTACAATATTTATTCTTTGGATTATTTATCTATGCTTTTGGCAGACTGTCTCCCCTTCCCTTCTTCAAAAAAAGCTTTGAATATCAAGCCCTAGCTCTTTCTACCAGCTCTAGTAAAGCAACACTTGCTACCACCATGAAGGTTTGTCGTGAAAAATTAGGCATCTCAAATACGAGCACTTCATTTATATTACCATTAGGAGCAGCTATGAATATGGATGGAATGGCAATTCGTTTAGGAATGTGCGCCATTTTCTTTGCTCAAGTTGCAGGAATAGACCTATCTATGTATGATTACACTGTAATAATTCTAACTGCCACCCTAGGATCTATTGGTGGAGCTGGAATTCCGGGATCTACCATAATTATGCTACCTATGGTTCTAACAGCCGCTCACATCCCCATTGAAGGAGTAGCATTAATTGCTGGTATTGATAGAATATTAGACATGATAAGCACCACCATCAATATAACTGGAGATGCAACAGTAACTCTGATTATAGATAAAAACGAAGGCGAACTAGATAAGGAAACTTATTATAGCTAATATCTTTCATACAACAGTAAAAAAATAATTTAACTTAATATTTAGATAGAATTAAAACTAAAATTGTTCGATTGAAAATTACATGATATAAACAAGTTATACTGACAAAGAGTAGGTAGATATAATGTCATTTAAAAAAATTTTATTACCCGTTGATATTAATGATTCTAACTCATGGAAAAAACCACTACCTATATGCATATCAATGCTAAAGGAAAATCCTGATGCAGAATTGTGGCTTTTATCCGTAATACCAACCTTTGGCCTAGGAGTTGTAGAAGATTATCTACCAAAAGGATGGACTAAAGAAATAGCTCAAAAAACTAGAGAATCTTTAGATAAAATAGTTGCTAAAAACATCCCCGAAAATATAAAACCTCATATCTTAGTAAAACGTGGTGTAGTGTATCAAGAATTAATAGAAAATTCTGAAAAATATGAAATTGATCTTATTGTTATGTCAGCAAGCCACCCTAATCGCAAAGATTATCTTCTTGGGCCTAATGTCGCAAAAGTTGCCAGACATTCTGAAGTGTCAGTTCTAATAGTAAGATAGACGCCTCCTTATTTATGGATAAAAGCCTAATTTATATAGCTAAAATAACAAAACCACATGGAATTCGCGGACAAGCAAAAGTTATATCTTATGCCTCTCCACCTGAAAATATTTTTAACTATCCTTGTCTTTATGATGAAAACTTAAAAGAATATAAAATTAAGAATAATGGACAAAAAGATAATGTCTTTGTAATTAGCTTTAACCATAATACTTCACGCAACCACACAGAAGAAATTATAGGAACAGAGCTATATATCACTAAAGAAATGTTATCCCCAACAAAAGAAGATGAATATTATAACAGAGACCTAGAAGGGCTAAGCATTATTGACCAAGACAACAAAATTCATGGGCATATTATTGAAATACATAATTTTGGTGCAGGTGATATTATTGAAATGCAGATTCTAGATAAAAAAGATACTATATTCTTGCCATTTAACAAAGAATTCATCAGTGAAGTTAATTTAGATAAAAAACACCTAGTCTTTGATTTCCTAGGGTCAGGAATTGATTATAAACAAAAATAATTATCCTCTAGATCTACCTTTGTTTTTTTTCCCACTAGTTATATTTAATGCAGAGCTAACAGTATTTGCAACAGACATATTCTTTTGTTTAATCCTTTCCACCATATCAGCTCCCTGAAAAAGAAAACTACCTATTTTTATACTCATACTATCAAGAGCTTTTTCTTGAATCTCTTCGCCACGCTTCCTCTCCTCTTCAAGCTTATCTATCTCAGGATTATTATAATCTTCATATTTAGATTCATCAAACTTAGCTATTTTCTCATTAGCCTCTCTTTCTATTCTCATGCCTTTCTCAAGGTCTCTCTTACCTAAATAAGATACAGCTTTGCCAATTGCAGCACCAACAGCTCCTATTGCCACCTTCATCACCCTTAATACCATAGCTGCTGCTGTTTTTGCTTTTTCTTTATTATTCTTATTTACACCAAGTATGTGAGTATCTTGATAATTTCTTTTGCATTCTTTGTATGTATCATTAATCTTATTAATTAATTCTTCTTTTTGTTGTTCGCCTAATTTCACAGAAGGTTTTTTATCAGCTAAAACTGCTGCTATAGAATTAATAATATCTAATGGACCTTGATTTGGATAACGACTCTCTCTTTGATCTGATTTACTATATGCAAAATCATCCTTAAATGCCTTAATAGTGGCATCTCTTATTTTTTTCATCTCTCCAGCATTAAAGGAGAGTGTAGATAAACGGATGTCATTCTCATCTCTTTTCTTTAAAGCATCTTCGTCTCTTGATATTGGACTAATCTCCCATTGTTTTAAATCTTCTTTAGCATCCTTTATTATGCTCACGCGCTTTTCTTGAGGAGGAGTCAAAGGAGGAGGAACATTTGGAGGTGGAGGAAAATTTGGAGGTGGAGGAAAGTTTGGAATTGGAGGAGGATCTTTTGACATGTTTATATACCTTTAAATTGACTCAACATTTTGAGAATATACAATATTTATTAATAAATAATTAACTAACAACACTAGCTTATAGTTCTATAATTACTACAAATATCTATATTTTACTTAATTTGGATCTTAAACTGCGTATTTATTGGAAAATACCTCTTCAATTATTAGTAATTTTAGTAAATAATTATAATAGACATAGTTTTAACTCTAATTTAAAGAGCAATAAATGAATCCACAAGATGCGTTAGACCTTCTGAATCAATTTACCAAATTCATTTCCTCTAATTCAGATGATATGCAAGGTGGTGCAGAAATTGCTGAAGAAATTCAAAAAACTGTCCAATCAGGAGATGTTGAAGCAATCAATTCAATGGCTAACAACCTACAAAATATGGTTCAACCATTTCAAGAAGGTTTTTCAGAAACCCTCAATGATAGCGCTGTTCTAAGAGGTGCTAAAAAAATTTCTGGAAAAACAGTAGATGCTGTGTTTAGTCCTGCAGCTCTGGCTGGAATTAAAATTGCCGCTGGAACATTATTAACAGCCGCAGGCCCAATAGGAATTGGTATAGCTGCAGGGGCAGCTGCTGGAGAAATTGGCGCAGCAGCATATGATATTAATCAACTAAGAGTAAAGCATGATGAAGCCTGTCACTTAAAAGAATATGCAGAATATAAAAAAAATAAAGATAAACTCATAAATGATATAACTCTAAAATGCCAAGCTAATGATCCTAATATCAGCAACGAAGAAGTTGGAGCCATTCTTAAAGAAAGCGGCGCACTTGGTAAAACAACTAAAACTAAACAGATAAAAGATAAAACACCCACTAAAACACCAGAAGAAGAACAGGAAAGTTTTAAAGAGGTTATGGCCAAAAATCTTGCTATGAATAGCGTTGCAATGCTAGGTAGCAGCAATCCAGCAATGTTTATATCAATGATAAATCCTGTAGGCGCGGCAGTTGAGATAGGACTCACAGCTGGAAGAGCTGTAGCAGAATCAGTCGGCGAGATGAACGAAGAAGAAGCTAATAATAAAACTCTCGATACTATTGAACAACGCAGAAAAAATGGCCCAGAATATAAAACATATAATGATCTAGACCCTGAATCACTAGAATATAAAGGTAATGTTGCAAAAAACAGACTTAGGAAGATAGTGGGGGCAGAAGAACAGGATCCAACTAGAAGCGAAATATCACGTAAATATGACTTAGCCGAAGCAGCATTAAGAGAGAGATTGGTTGCTGAATCTCTTTATGAATTATCTCAAAGCGATGACTTTATCCATAATATTACAACAGCAGCTAAACTTAAACGTCAACATTCAAATGATATATCTCCTCCCGTCCAAGATCCAAAACTACAAGAACAAAGAGAAGAATTACTCAAAGTTAAAAGTGAAATTGCTAAACATGGAACCGAACCTGAAAAAGCTTTAGCTGAATATAAAGCCAATATAGCTATCATATCAGATAAACTCGCTGAGGCTGATAATCAAATGCAAGATATAGCTGATCTCTCTCCAGAAAATCAGCAAAATCTATTGAAAGACATCGCTTCTTTACAAGCAGATCTTTCAAAAAATCAAAGGAGCTTTAGCCAATTAGAGACAGCCTTAAAAAGAAAAGAAGAACTAAAAGAAATTGATCCAGAATATCTAGAGAAAGAACTTCGTGAAACTGAAAAAGAAATTAAATCCCATGGAGATAATGAAAAAGAAGCTCTAACTAGATATACAAATAATATTTCAGCTAATGAGAGGAGACTTACTCAAACTAGCAAGAAACTACAAAATCCTGATATTTCTTTATCACCAGAAGAAGAAAAAGCATTATCTGAAGAGGTAAAATCTTTAAGTACAAGAATATTTGAAGATAAGGAGAGCCATACTAATTTAAAAGCAGCAATAAATAGACGAGAACAATTAAGAGAAGCTTTAGAACCAATTTATTTAGAAAAAGAGCAAGAAGCTTATCTTCAAGAGAAAGCATTTGCTGAAAGAATCCAGGAAAAAGAAACTGAAAAAAAGCAAAAACAAAAAGAACTTAATGAAGTTAATGATAAACTAGGTCAAGAATATAATATCTTTCAAAATCGTATAGAGAATGAAACCGATATACCTGTTGACTATTTTCTACAAGAAAAAGCAATAGAAAAAGTTGCACTAGCTAAGGTTGAAGAGAAAATAGAAAGAGGAGATCCAAGAGAAGATACAACTTTTTATTCTTCTCATGAAGGAGAAAAAGCTGCTATAACCGGAAGAATCGAGGAAAATGAAAAATTACATAACAAACTAAGCCCATTATTAAAAAAGAAAAGGGATCTGGAAGAATACTTAGGGGGGCTTGAATTAGGCATAAACAACTTAAGAAAATTTAAAGAAGAAGCACGAATTGCATCCCCTCAAGAAGCCACAATGACAGCCTTAAGAAACCAAAATTTTGAAGTTGTTGGCAATAAATTAGATGAAGCTAAGGAATCTGGATTATACACATCCGAACAGCTAAGAAGCGATACATATTTGTCAATGACAGAAGATGGCGAACAGGTTACCAAAACTGACTATACAAAATGGGCTGCAAGCAGCAAAGAAAACATTGGCAAAGCGCTAACATCTAGAGAGAATGAACGAACTACATATAAGGCCATACAACAGCACGAAGAGGATTTTGATCAACATATTTCCCAGCAAAGAGACAGGATAAACTCTTCCATTACCGCATCAAAGCAAAAAAATATGAATTCCTTGGTTGAAAAGATTAATGAGGGACAAAATAAGGAAGAAAAATTAATAAGCAGAATAAACAAACTAGATAGAGCTTCCTTTGAGCTAAAAGTAAATAATAAAAGTCTTATAAAACACTTAGAGGAAAAAGAAATATATCCAAAAGTTTTAGAAGCTGCAAAAGCCAAAGAGTCTAAATATAAGCAAGAAGACCAAGAGAAAGAACGACAAACTAAAATTAATCCTTTGGTTGAAATGGTTAGAAATGAAGAGACTGATCCACAAGACATAGTAAATAAAATAAACTCATTAGATAAAGAAACTCTCCAAATTAAAGTGGACGATAAAAGCATAACAGAATTTATGGAAGCAAAAAAAATGCCTCAAAAGGTTATGCAAGCTGCTTTAGATAAGGGGGCTCCTAAACTACCAGAAAAAGTAGTAACACCACAAAAACAACAACCAAAGAAAGTAGAACAAAAAAAACAAGTTACTTCATCTCAACCAGCAGGAAAAAAAACTCAAAAAGAACTAATAGAGGAAGCAAGGCAGAAAAAACGAGAAGAGCAAAAGCAAAAGCAAAAGCAAAACCAAGAAAAACTATTGAATGAAGTAGTTAACAAGATTAATAATCCCAAAGGAGCTATAACTACTAAAAGTAAAAGTAAGGAGATAGCTAAACTTATAAAAGAAATGGATAAGCAAACTCTTCAAACTCTAGTAAAAGGTAAGAATGGTAATAACATAAGCCTTATTGAACTTATAGCAGAAAAAAATGCAGGATCCCATGCAATGGCAGCAGCCCTTGACTCCGAAAAACGTGCATTCACTATAGCTCAAATAAACAAAGCTAAACAGAAAGTACAGAAAGTTGACAAGGAATTAGGTATAGGAGTCACTGCTGTAAAATCCTGGAAGCGTAGAAAAACTACTGAGCAAAAGTTAGAATCAATGAAAAAATTTTTTCAAGAGCAAGATAAAAACAGTGCTCCTAGCACCCCAAATATAAAAGGACAACTTGCAAAAGGTGCTCGTCTAATCTAAAGCTTCCTTAATTAGAATATCAATAAACTTATTAAAACTTATACCATTACGCTGTATAATATCCGGAGCAGATGAAAGCAAGGTTAGTCCTGGATGAGTATTTATTTCAATGAAATAAGCCTGATCTGTCTCTTTATTATATCTGAATTCAGCACGAGTAATTCCTTTGCAACCAATCAATTTATGCACATTTTCTGCAATTGATAGCATCTTCTTATTGGCAGAATCTGAAACATTAGCCGGGCATACATGCTTTGCATAACCTTCTGTATATTTGCAATCATAATCATTAAAACGGCTTCCCCTTAAAGGAACAATTTCTAAAGTTCCTACAGCTTTGTTATTAAGCACTGCAACTTGAATTTCTTGTCCTTCAATATATTCTTCAATGATTGCCTTATCACCATAAGCAAAATCATATTGACTTAAGTGATAATCGTCCTCAGCAAAAACCACTTCCACACCAAGAGATGAACCTTGATCCACTGGTTTAATAATATAAGGCCTTGCAATTGGCTCATGATTTAAATCATCATTTTTAGAAACTACAACGCGCTTAGGGCATTTAATTCCACTAGCTATAAATATTTTTTGAGATAAGATTTTATCTAAAGCAATTGACGATGCTAAAACACCTGAATGAGTATAAGGAATCCCTAAAACTTCTAATTTTCCAGGCACGCAGCCATCTTCACCAAAAGTTCCATGAAGAGCATTAAACACTACATCAGGATTAATTTTCCTAACAACCTCAGCAATATCTGCCCCCATATCCACAGGAGTTACTCTGTAATTCATGCTAGATAAAGCATCCATAACCACTTTGCCAGACATTAAAGAAATTTCTCGCTCTGGAGACATCCCCCCCATCAATAGAAGAACATGAGGAGAGTTTTCACCCCCTGCTCCTACCATAGGCAGAACTTCACTTAGTCTTTCATGATCTACAATAAACTTTTCCATGTTATCTATAATCCCAAGGCCTTATTTTGTATTTCAAATAGTTCTTTAGTTCCTGCTTTAGCTAATCTTAGCATTTCTAAGAACTGCTCTTCAGAAAATGGATTTTGTTCGGCAGTTCCTTGAATTTCAATTAATTTTCCTTGGTTATTGATAACAAAATTTGCATCCACATCTGCATTGCTATCTTCCTTATAATCAACATCTAAAAGAACATCTTTTCCTATAATTCCACAAGAAACTGCTGCCAATTGAGATGTTAAAGGAACGCGGTGATAAACTTTCTTCTCAACTAAAGTTTGTAAAGCTAAATATAAAGCCACATATCCACCGGTAATAGCTGCCGTACGCGTTCCACCGTCGGCCTGCAAAACATCACAATCTATTAAGATTTGCCTCTCACCTAAAGCTTTTAAGTTTACAACAGATCTAAGTGAACGAGAAATTAAACGCTGAATCTCATGAGTTCTTCCTGAAGGTTTACCCTGAGATACTTCTCTTCTAACTCTTGAATCTGTAGATCTTGGTAATAACGAATATTCAGCAGTTACCCAGCCCCCCTTGTTTTTTCCTCTTAAGAAAGGAGGCAAGTTCTCATCAATACTGGCAGTACATAACACATGAGTATCACCAAACTTTATTAAGCAAGATCCTTCTGCATATTTATTAACATTGACATCAATAGAAACATTTCTTAAAGCATCATTTGCTCTGTTAGCTAATCTCATAAGTTATTTAACCTCTTAAAATTTAAAAATAAAATCTTAACCCCATCATAGATTTTGTCAATTAAGAAGTTGAATTCTAGAAATAATATTGACAAAGATTATCCTACCACTGTATATTCTATCTTTAGTTGAAATCTCTATAATCATTTTATAGGAGCCTATACATGTTGTTCCCCCCCACTAGATATACAAGTTATCTTATAAAAAACTCACCATATGTTATAAAATTTTTATCAAATGTAGCTACTAAAGCAATTACTAACTTTGTTAGCGTTGTGGTTAGTAATAACAACGGTGATAATTTTTTTTGGAAGACTAACATACCTGAAGGAAGAGATTTTCACCTAAACTATGAGTTGGGATCAAGCATTAGAACAATATTAACAAAATATACCACTAACACTCACTATACTGGAAATGATGATTTTCCAACTCCTTGGCAAATACAAGATCTTAGAGAAGAAGATGAATTTGTAGAAATTACAGTTGACGGTGGTGAAGGCACTACTAATCATTATATAGTATCAACAACTTGTGGTGAATCTTTGGATGTTCCAAGCATGACCGCTCAGGTTAATGGATTGGTAAGCAGAGTTATATCCGAAGTAACCTCTAAAATTCCTACATATGTATATTCTACTGAAGATAAATCTTCAACCACTCCTATTCTTCTTGGCGATGGAATAAATACTAATACAGAAGAATTTTAGAAATAATAGATCTTTTGTATTATTAGTTGTACAATATATTTTTACATATTTAATAAATAATATATTTCATGAATTTAAAAAATATTATTGAAGCCTGGAAGGAAGATTATAATAAGGAAAAAGAGAAAGACATAATCTCTTTTATTAAAGATCTAAAACTTACCAGCCTAACTGGAGATATTGCAGATCTATTAGGTTTAGCAGTGAGTGATCATTACAATAATTTAGCAAAAGTTATTTTAGAAAAAGATTATGCTGGCAATCAAGTTGATTTAAACAAGCTCAACCAATCTCTTATAAACCAAAGCGACACTAAATATTCTCTTCTACACTTCACTGCCCAATTTGGTAATAAGGAAATGTTGATCTATTTTTTAGATAATGGAGTGGAGATTTCTTCAGATAAAGATTTAATGACTCCACTACACGCATTGTGCTTCACTACAAATTTAACTAAAAAAGACTGGCTTAAAACTATTGCTAAATTTGAATCAATATCTCCCAATATAATCAATCAAAAAGATATATATAACCTAACTCCTTTGCATTATGCTGCCCATAAAGAAAACCAAATAGCTTTAGAAGCGCTTATTAAAAGCGGTGCAAAAAAGTAATTCTTACTCTTTACAGATTCCATCATTGTTAATATACTCAAGCAATCAACAAACCTCTTGGATGCTTAAAATAAAATGACCACAGAAAACAACGATACTACTGATTATCGTCAAATTAGACTTAATAAATTAGATGCCGTAAGAAATCTCAAAATAAATCCATATCCATCTAATTTTAGGAAGGATTCTAAAGCCAAAGACTTGCTCAATAAATATGCTGATCTTACTGCTGGAGAAAAAACAGAAGATGTTGTTATAGTTGCTGGAAGAATCATGTCCATTCGTAATAATGGTATGTTTATTGATTTACATGATGATAGTGATAAGATTCAGATTTTCTCTCATAAAAATAATTTAGATGAGACTCAGCAGGAATTACTTAAAACATTTGATCTAGGTGATATAATTGGAGTTAAAGGAAAAGTTCGTTGCACTCCAAGAGGTGAAATCACTATTGATTCTAGTGAACTTACTTTGCTTTCAAAATCACTTTTAACCTTACCTGAGAAATATCACGGTCTTCACGATGTTGAAACCAGATATAGACAACGTTATGTTGATTTAATTGTTAATGATCAGTCAAAAGAAATTTTGCGCAAAAGATCTCTAATTGTTTCGGCTTTCCGCACACATCTAACTGATTTAGATTTCCTAGAAGTGGAAACACCTATGCTTCACCCTATCCCTGGGGGGGCTATAGCTAAACCTTTTGTTACTCATCATAATACTCTTGATATGGAATTATATTTAAGAATAGCTCCAGAATTATATTTAAAGAAGCTTCTAGTGGGTGGATTATCTGAGAAAATATTTGAAATCAACCGCTGCTTTAGAAACGAAGGAATCTCAACAAGACATAATCCAGAATTTACTTCAATAGAAGTTTACCAAGCATATGTTGGCTTCGAAGAAATGATTGAATTAACCGAAAATATCATTAACGAAATTGTTAAAAAGATAAACAAATCTGCTATTGTGAATTATGAAGATAAAGAATTGCATTTCTCATCACCATGGAAAAGAGCCTCAATGAGTGACTTGGTATTAGAAAAAACTGGTGTGAATTTCATGACAATTCATTCTGACGAAGAAGCACGAGCAGCTGCAAGAAATTTAGATGTAAAAGTTGAAAATAGCTTTGGATGGGGAAAATCATTAGAGGCAGTTTTTGCAGAAAAAGTGGAAGAATCCTTAATCGATCCAATCCATATTACTTATTTACCTGCTGAAATTTCACCTTTAGCAAAAATCTGTAGTGATGATCCAAGAATTACTGAAAGATTTGAAACTTACATTAATGGCTGGGAAATTGCTAATGGATTCTCTGAGCTTAACGACCCCATAGATCAACTCAACCGATTTGAGCAACAAGTTAAAGCAAGAGATGCAGGAGATGATGAAGCACATCATGTTGATGAAGATTTTATCACTGCATTAGAGCATGCTATGCCTCCAGCAGGAGGACTTGGAATTGGTATTGATCGTTTAGCTATGATCCTAACTAACTCCGCTTCCATTAGGGAGGTTATAGCTTTTCCCACTCTGCGCCAGAAAGTTCAACCACAACATGATTAATTAACTCACAGAGATCCTGTCTTATATTGGGGCAGGATTCTAAATCATGTCGTATCATAGAGTCTAACATAGAAGCTAGATTATATTGATGAACTATAATCTGCCAATCTTTTGGTAACTTAAAACCATTGTCTTCTATTCCCCTAAGGAAAGATAATTTAAAACTATCAGGCATTTTATGTGAATATCTAAGAATATTAGCAACATCATTTACCCATGAACCAGAATAAGCAAACTCCCAATCTAAAATTGCTGAAACTTTCCATTTACCATCAATCTTATCAACTAAAATATTCGCTGGATCATAGTCTGCATGAACTAAATTAATATTTGTATCTTTGATTATAGGTATAGAATTAAGCAATAATCTGATTTTAGAAATCATATCCTTTCCTAAGTATTTCTTGATGTTCTGATGCTCCAAACATGATACAGAAAATTCTTTTAAACCACCTTCCGGTAATTCTTTTACAATTTCTAACTTATTATTAAAAAATCCAGATTTAGTGAATTTATGAGAGGCAATTTTTGTTGTATAACTCCCCACTTCATACATAATTTTTTCTAAATTATAGTCTTTATCTGATAAAAGCAAATCTCGCAAAGCAATACCAGGCATAAACTTTACAATTGCAAAACGATAATTTTCAATATCACCAATATAATTAATTTCCGGAACAGGGACTGTATCTTTTAAAAGCTCACCTATCCTCTTTTCTCTATATACAGAGTCTTTATCCCTAAGATAAACACGCAAAATAATTGGATCACTTTCATTCTTAAGCTGAACTATTAGATTTAAATTGGCACATCCTCCGGCAATTAGTTTAGAAGATATTATTTCTTTATCTGGAAAAGCCACCTCAATCATTCTCTCAATTACCCCCTCCGGTAGTTGATGCTGTTTTTGAGATTTTTCCCAATTCAATTTAAATATCATATTAACCTCATCAATTATTAATAGTTATTGACTATGTATTTTATAGCTTTTATTATCTAAATAATAGGAAAATTTAAGGATCTTAATGATTGAGCTAGGTAAAATAATTCAGGACAAAAGGATAGAAAGATCTCTTAAAATAAAAGATGTAGCTAATGATCTTAAAATAAGCAAGAGATATCTTAGAGCTATCGAAGATGATCAAGTAGATATATTTGCTGCAGAAAGCTATTATTATGGATATTTAAAACAATATCTTAAATATTTAGGATTAAAAGATATAGATATTAAACCAGTTTCTAAAAATCCGGACCTTAATACTTCAGAACCTGTTATTACTAATTCTAAACCCAGTATTTTGTTAGTAATATTCTCAATTATTTTAAGTATTGTAATATACATAATATGTAATGCACTTATTGAACAAAATTTAGTGGACCATATATCATTAGAACTAGAAAATAACACCTCAAAATTTGCAAAAATCAACTAATAACAATGCTTAATATTATCAATTACTACATTATTTACTTCCAAAAACTGTTTTTTTAGTTTATTTATTTATAGCTAATTATTCTGACTAAAAGAAAATATTGTTATATTTTACTTCTATAAGGAGAGAATTAAATGAGAAAAATTTTAATATCAAGTATGATTGCTAACGCATTAGAATGGTATGACTTTGTACTATATGTTCAATTTGCTAAAATCATTGGTCCATTATTCTTTCCATCAGATGACCAATTTACATCCTTACTAGCAACTTTTGGAATATTTGCTGTTGGATTTGTAATGCGTCCACTAGGTGGGGTACTGTTTGGAGTATTAGGAGATAGATTTGGCCGAAAAGCTGCTTTGGTATTCTCTATCCTGATGATGGCAATTCCAACCGCTATGATTGGTTTTATCCCCACCTATCAACAAATTGGAGTAACAGCACCAATTCTTCTTACTCTTATGAGATTATTCCAAGGACTAGCCTTGGGTGGTGGTTTTAGTGGATGTATAACATTTATAGTTGAACATTCTCCATCTAACAAAAGAGGACTTATTGGTAGTAGCACCATGTTTAGCCTTGGAGCTGGTGTATTATTAGGAATTGCTGTTTCTTTAGGATTCTCTCGCTTACTACCTGAAGAAGCATTTATGACTTGGGGGTGGAGATTACCTTTCATTATTAGCCTTGTTATTGGTATGGTAGCCTTCTATATCAAAAACAATATTAGTGAAAGCCCAATATATTTAGCCGCAAAAAAGCATGGTAACATCTCTAAAACTCCTATCAGAGAAGTTCTTGTAAATCACTGGAGAGAGCTATTAATAGCAATGGCACTATATTTAACAGTATGTGTACCTTTCTATTCCTTCTCGGCTTTTTTCTCAACTTTCCTACAGCAACACGCTGGGGTTAAACTCTCTGATGCTTTAGTAATCAATGGAATAGCTATTTTTGCATTTATATTATCAATGCCCCTAACCGGATGGTTATCTGACAAATATGGTAGAAAAAACGTATTATTTATTACTGCCATCATTATTGCCATATCAGCATATCCGACTTTCCTTATAATGCTTAAAGGAGGCACTTTTTACCCATTGCTTGCTCAAGTGATGTTTGGAATTGCTCTTGGAGCTTACTTAGGACCAATTCCAGCAGCTTTAGTTGAATTATTTCCAACTAACATTCGTTTTACTGGACTAGCCTTATCATATAATATTAGTGCCGCCCTTTTTGGAGGGACTGTTCCGTTTATATATTTAAACCTCATTGCTTATACTGGATCCCCCACATCACCAGCCTTTTATATAATGGCATTTGTAGGTGTAACCATTTTTGCCTTACTAAACTATAAAGATATGTATAAAAAAGCATTACAAGAAAAATAATTTTTTCTTCACGTATTATTAACTATTAGTGTCATATACTCCTTATATTCAACTATATATATGGAATTATCATGACACTAAAAGAAAGAGAAAAATCATTCGAAACTAAATTTATCCTCGATGAAGAAAAAGAATTCAAAGCCAAAGCTATGGCTAGTAAATTATTCGGCCTATGGGCTGCTGAAGAAATGAAAATGGCACCTAAAGACATCAACATCTATACAAAATCTTTAATAGACTTGAGCATTGCCTCCAAAGACTTTGATCCAATTATAGATCACGTTAATAACGACCTATTAGAAGCTGGAATTCAATCAGATAAATCAAAATTAGAAGAAGTATTTTTTGACAAGCTAGAAAATTGCAAATCTAAGCTCTCCAACTAAGAACTAATAGCTGATTATACGCATAAAATCTCCACCAACAAGCTTGACCATAAAGTAGTTATGTTATATCGTAACATCAGCTAAACTCAACACCTCATATTTAAAGGAGTACAGCCTATGGATTTTCGAAACTATCTAGAGCAAGGATACGAATTTCTTTTAGCAATACCTAATTATTTTACCCAAGTTTATACAGGCTATGGATATCTTTATAAAGCTTCCACAGAAATAGCTTGGGAACAAGTGGGATTAGATTCAGCCCAAGATGGAATTTTAGACTCAGGTTTTGAAGAAGCTATAAAGCTAGGACATTCAGCAAATGAAATTAAAATATCTAAATGCTGTTCTGGTGGATTCCTTCATCATCTAAAATCCCATATAGTACAAAAAACCACTGCTGCTATAATTTTCCCATGGATTGCTCCCTTTTTAAATAATACTTACTTAAATAACATACCTGGAAAGTCTTTAATTACTGAAGGAGCCGAGCTATCAGGAATAAATCCATTAGAAGGATTATACTCAATATCATCCATCCCCAGAATGATCCTAGGAGAAAATAACACCATCAGTAACATTGCTGAATTTTTTACCTTTCATGATATTTTCAATGTAGAAAAAGCTAAAGATTTAGATTTTAATCAATATATTAAATTTTTTAAAAGCTATATGGAGTTTGTTGATGCCTACGGTCACACCATAAGAGAGTTCTCTACTTTATACAATAACAGACATCTTGCCAGCATACCTTTAAAAACTTATGCATATTTAAGAATTAAATTAGGACTATACTATAATACTAAAGAAGAAGAAGCTTTAAATGATAAAAGAATTGAAGAACTATCACTTCAAAATCAAGATTCAGCAATAAAGAAAAATGGTAATGATGATGAAGGGATATGCTTAAATCATGAAGATCCTGCTTGGACTAATTATCTATACGAAAACAAATGGAATATAGGATATAAACTTTTAACAGAAATTGCTCTTGCAAAAACATTTACAGCAATTTATACAAGAATAACCAGTATTGATTGGAAAAGTTATTTTCCTAAATCTAACAATCCTTCTGATCCAACAAATGATGCTAAACCAGATCATCATAAATGCAGTAACAAGGGATGTGACCATTCACACAATAAACCAGTGCTGCTATGGGGGGGTCTTGGTAAACAGGGATTAGAGTGGATTATTCCTTCAAGAAAAACTGATGATCAAATACTCCAAAAAGTAATTGGTACTTTGGTAGATTGTTCTGGAGAAGAATATACTCAAGAAGAACAAGAAATCATATATGAATCTACAACGGCACAAACTACATACCCCGCTATGGCAAGGGCCTTTTCCTGCCCTGAATTCCAAGGAGAAATAAATCTAGTAGCCACACCTAGCCCTTCTAAAAAAATGATGAGAGCTTCATCCACCCATATCTGGAAAAAATCAGACCCTCTATTTGACAGCATAAAAGAAGAGATTGATTTGGATAATGAAGAATCTCCCGTTCTAAAACCAATACCACTAAGAATAACTTCAGAAACTTCAGAATCTGTCTTAGGAAACAAAGAAGATGGAAGAGATGAAGAGCTCCTACCTCCTCCTCTAAACCCACCACAAGAAATAGAATTCTGCCTGCTATGCACAAAGCAAGATGGAGAAAATGAAGAGCATAGCCATCAAAACGATCCAAATGCAGATTCTCTTCCAATTTGGCTTGCAAAAACAATAGTAGGAAAATGCACAGATCCAAATTGTGATGGAGATCACTAAAATTGATATAACTATATCTCAACTTTCTTTAGGTTATATGTTATATACCCATTAGCAAGCATAATTATGGCAGCTCCAACAAAGGTTGAGATATTTGGAGGGTTGTTATAAAACAATGCCATGATAGCTACGGTAAATACCAATCTAGTATAACTAAATGGTGAAAGTAACATTAAAGGAGCTTTAGAATAAGCTAAGAATATTACCGTAATATTAGCTACAGCAATAGCAGCAATACTAACTAATAAACCTCCCTGATATAAATTAATTGGTTGCCACTGCGCTATTGCAAATGGAGCTAACATCACCGATGAAAGACCAAGAAAATAAAAGCTTTGCAGCATATAATGCTGATTATAGGTTTGTTTCTTACAAATCACCTCATAAATTGACCATAATAAAATGGAGCTTAATGCTAAAACCACTCCTTCCCATTTCATATCAAGATATGAGGGTTTTAATATAATTAGCATTCCTATCATATTCACAGCAATTAATATCAATATTTTAGGATTAAACTTCTCACCTATTATATATTGAGCCATTATGAACACCCATAACGGGCCAGTGTATCCCAGAGCTGTAGCTTCATTAATATGCAGTTCTTTTAAAGCAAGAATCCAGGCCACCATAGCAGCAAAATTGCTCACAGCCCTGCCTATATACAATATAAAATCTTTTTTGGGCATAGAAAAATAAATTTTCTTCTTGGTAGCTAACAAATATATTAGACTAATAATCATACCAATTAATGTCTGAGAAAATAAAACCTGAATTAAGCCCATTGTTTCTGTGCAATGGAGCATAACTAAACTCATCACAGGAAATAACAAACAATTCAATAATTTAAATCCAATTCCAATAAAATGATCTTGTTTCATCATTATCCTCTAGTTCTTGATGGTTTATCAGGTAATTTTGGAGGCCGAGATTTACTAGAAAGCTGAGATTTACTATGATCTAATATAGGAGCAATATTTTTTATGGCCTTATCAAGACATGCTTGAGTTAGTTTAGAAGGCCAAGCTTTTTTCTGCTTGAGCATTTTAGCTTCTATAGCTTTAAAATTTTCTTCATTCGTAGACATAATCTCAAACCTTAAAATAATACAACAATATATTATTCTACCATATAAGTTTATTTCAAGGAATAAAATTATGATATGTACATTCTAAAATTCCCTCTAACCAATGATAATCTAGCTATTTAAAAATCCACGAAGCTTCTTTGAACGGCTTGGATGTTTTAATTTACGAAGAGCTTTAGCTTCAATCTGACGAATACGTTCTCTGGTTACAAAAAACTGCTGCCCAACTTCTTCTAAAGTATGGTCAGTGTTCATACCAATTCCAAAGCGCATTCTAAGCACTCTTTCCTCTCTTGGAGTAAGGCTAGATAAAATACGAGTAGTTGTTTCACGTAAATTTCCTAAAATGGATGCTTCTAATGGAGCCATTGCATTTTTATCTTCAATAAAGTCACCTAAAGAGCCACCATCTTCATCCCCTATTGGATTATCTAAACTCACAGGTTCACGAGTTATCTTTAAAACTTTTCTTACTTTATCTACTGACATAGAAAGACGATCAGCTAATTCAGCAGGAGTTGGTTCATAACCAAGCTCATGAAGCATTTGGCGAGAAGTTCTAATAATTTTGTTGATTGTTTCAATCATATGTACTGGAATACGAATAGTTCTAGCTTGATCGGCAATAGAACGAGTAATAGCCTGTCTAATCCACCAAGTAGCATAAGTAGAA